>CAKZOQ010000456.1 GCA_937136445.1 uncultured Gemmatimonadota bacterium | reverse complement strand
CCTGGCGCATGACGCCGCCCCCTTCGTTGGTGGCGTTGAGGCCCAGGCTGTCGGCCGCCTGTAGCATCCACTGCATCTGCCGTCGTTGGGGCTGCAGGTACTGCTTGATGGAGAAGGAGCCCCGGTCGGCGTAGCGCTTTACGCCGGCGTAGGCGTCGGCGAAGCTCCCGATTCGCACGGCCCGGGAGGTTTGGGAAGGCCCGGTCATGAAGATCCGTGGACCCAACATGCGCCCGGCCTCGATGAGCTCTCGGTAGTGGAACTGGTCGGTGGAGGCGTTCACGTCCCGGGCCATGGTGACTCCGAAGGCCAGGTTGACCAAGGGCTCCGGAGCGATGTCCACCAGCACGTCACGCGGCATGCCCCGAATGTGCGCATGGGCGTCGATGAGGCCGGGGATGACCGTGCTGCCTGCGATGTCGATCACCCGGGCGCCCTCGGGGATGGACACCTCGCTCCGGGAGCCGACGGCGGCGATTCGGTTGTCGGTGACGACCACGGTGGCATCCTCGATCACCTCCTCGCCCTGCATGGTGATGGCCCGGCCTCCGGTGAGGGCCACCGTTCCGGTGGGAGTGGGCTTCTCCACCACGAGTTCGATGGGCATGCGATCGGCCAACTCGTCCAAACCCTCGTCCGGGGCCCCGGGCCCGAACACATCGTCCAGATCCAAGCGATAGAAGACGTTGGCGAAGACCCAGGTCAGAGACGCTCCTCCGTCGGCCCAGCGGAGGTCCTGCCCCCCGTCGCGGGTGACCCGTTGGAAGGGACCGGGGCCGGCGGTCTCGGTGAACTCCACCGTCTCCGTCGTGGGGGGGAGGGCCGCGACGTAGACCTCCTCACGAAGGGTGAAGGACAGCCAGCGCCCGTCGGGCGAAGGGACCATCTCCGTCGCTCCGGGGACCGTGGCCACCTCCCTTCGGTCGGTCCCGTCCAAGCGCACCGAGACCAGTGTGCCCCCCTCGGCGAAGGTGATCTGGTCGCCCTCCGGGGCGAAGGTGAAGACGTTGTCCGAGGGCGCCGAGACCACGGCGGTGGCCTCGCCTCCGGCACTCGGGATCCACTCCACGAAGCCTCGGTTCTGCGTGTTTCGGTTCCGGGTCGCAGCCGGATCCTCCCGCACATATACGATCCGGCTCCCGTCCGGAGACCAGGCCGGGTTGGCGTAGTATGCCGGGTGGGTGGTGAGCTGCTGCGGCTCGCCGCCGGAGGCGGGCATGCGCCACACGTGACCGCCCTCCGTGGCATGCCAACTCACGAAGGCGATGCTCGAGCCGTCGGGCGAGTAGATGGGCTGGTAGTCTCCCTCACCCCCCTCGATCAGCGGCCGTGGCTCGCCGTCGGGAAGCTCCATGATCCAGAGCTGGTTCAGCGAGCCGAAGACGAGGTGGCGGCCGTCGGGGCTCACGTCGCCGTAGCGCACGTTCCGCACGCGCAACAGCTCGTCCTCGTACGGCATCTGCTGAAGGATCAGAGGGCCGAGCTCCTGCTCCACCTGCGCGGCGAAGGAGATGGGACGGACGTCGCCCGAGCCGATGTCCACCTCGTGGAGCGTCCCACCGGAGTGGAAGACGATCTCCTCGCTGCTCGGCGTGAAGGTGAAGCGCGTGCGGCCATTCAACCGTTCTCGGTCGATGGGAAAGACCAGCCAGTCGTCCGCGCCCGTGACCAGGTTCCGCAGCCGGATTCCGCTCATGGCGTCCACATCGGCCACGTAGGCGAGCCATTCCCCGTCCGGAGACACCGCAGGCCGGGCGCCCCCTGAAGGCACGGTCGTGATGGGCGCGACATCGCCCGTTCGCCGGTCGAGACGCATGATCTGCGCACGGCCCGGCATGCCGTTCCCTCGTAGTCCGGCCCCGCCGTCCTCCTCCGCCCGGAACCAGATGTGCCGCCCCTCGGGGCCCCAACGAAACCCGATCCCTCGGGCCGCGTCGCCCAACTCCAACCCATTGCCCCCGTCGAGGTGAATGAGCCAGGCCTGCCTCCCAGGGTTGGGACTGCCGGACTCGTTCTTGCGGACCAGTACGTACTCCCCGTCTGGCGACCACTCCGGATCGGCGAAGTGGACGTCTCCCCGGTCCGTGGTGACGGGCCGGGGGTTCGAACCGTCGGCGTCGATCATCCAGAGGTTGTCGTTCCCGCTCCGGTCACTCACGAAGAGGATGCGGTCTCCGGCTGGCGAGAACACGGGCTGAAGGTCGAGAGCCATGCCGTCGGTGAGACGGGTGGCCGATCCCCCGGACCGGGGGATCGTGTACAGATCGCCCAACAGGTCGAAGAGGATCGTCTGGCCGTCCGGAGACACGTCGAGGTTGATCTGCGTCCCTTCGCGAGCCTCGAAGGCCACGGTGCGCGTCGGCGCGATACAGAGGCTGTCGCAGCCAGAAGCGCCCTCCTCCTGCGCGACCGTCTGGGTCGGGACGCCCAGGGTGAGGGTGACGGCCAGGATCACAGCGGACGGAGCGGGGCCTCGAACGGGCCGGGTGGAGCGGGGCATGAACCCTCCTTCACATCGGGGTCGGAGCGGAGCCACAACCAACGGCCTGGCGGTGGCCTCGGGCAAGGAGCTGCGGAGGACTGCAGCCCGAAGTCTGGAAGGGCCTCTCGTTCCCATCCCCGGCGGGTCGGCCGAAGTGATGGAGGCCACCGCGCATCGGCGGAACGTCCTGCTCGAGCCGTACGCGGTGCGGGAGGGCGTCTTGCGCCACTCCCCTCCACCGCGAGGAGCGATACTACCCTCCTTCGTCCGGCTCCGGCGTGACGGCGTCCACCATGGCGGCGAGCTCGTCGTAGGCGCCGGGGTCCACCTGATTGAAGGACGGGATCACACCGGCCACCCGCCCGTCGGGGCCCACGACGATGACGCTTCGATCCCCGGCCATCCCATTCCCGCGGAGGCCCCCACCGAAGGCGGCGTAGGTCTCTCCGCCGTTGGCGGCGTCGGAGGCGAAGACGAAGGGGAAGTCGGCGTCGTACAGCCAGGACGCCAGGTCCTCCGGCCCGTCGTTGCTGATGCCCAGGACGATGACGTTGCGGCCATCGTTGAAGAGTCGTGCGTACTGATCACGGTACGCTTGCATTTGCACCGTTCAGCCAGGCGTCCTCACCCGGAAGAAGAAGGCCAGGACCACCGTATTGCCGCGGAAGTCGCTGAGGCGGACGGGATCGGCCAGCACGCCGTACCGCGTGGCCCCGGGGAGGGCGAAGTCCGGAGCCATGGCCCCGACCTCGATGAGATCGGCCGTGGCATCCTGGGCGGCCCCCGGCTGGGGTCCGGCGAGACTCAGGGCACCGGCGAGCAGCGCCAGGGCGAGGGGTCGACGCATGAGGTTCCTCGAAGACGGTTCGTAGAAGTGTTGCCGAAGGTACCGTAGGCTGCCCGACCCGGTTCCGCCAGGATCGGGACGGGAAAACGGGAGGCTCAGCCCCCGTCCCGCGGCGGAGTGATCATGATGTGGGAGCCCGGGGTGCCCGGGAACATGAGCCAGGGCGCATTGGCAGCGGGCTGGATCCCGATCCCGGTGGTCTCCGGCGTGGCGCCGGGCGTGTACACGGTGGACCGCAGATAGGGATCCGTCACCTCGCCCGTGGCGGGGTTGAAGCCGCTCCCCGTGAGGATGTGGTTCACCGACCCCGTGGGGATGGCGATCTCACCTGCGGAGTAGGCGTCCCACCGTGCCTGCAGCCGCTCCGGCCCGGTGATCCCCTGGGCGTAGAGGTCCCGGCCCATCTGGAAGAAGTCCTCCAACTCCTCGTGGTGGCACGACACCTCGAACTCCTCCCGCTCGGGGTTCGGCGCCATGCAGATCAGCCCCGATCCCTCGCGCAGGGTGACGAACTCCCCGTCCTCGTTCCATCCCTGGACCATGGCGCTCTCCCGAAGACCCTGAGGTGCCGCCTGCACCGCCAGACGGATCTGGAGATCTGCCGGGAGGCCGGACCACGGTTGCTGCCCGGAAAGGGCGGTGGGGACGAGGAGGAGGGCGCCCAGGAGGAGGGAACAGGCGTGGGATGCTGTGGACGGCACGGTGGAGCTCCGGTCGGAGGTGGCTCTGGCCCCGGGAAGGTGGGCTGCATCGGCGCTCACGGCCAGGGGTCCGCCACCGCGGCGACCCGGTCCCCGCACGTCCTGCTGGCGCCGTCGGGCCGGTACTTCTAGTATGAAACGATGATACGTGGTTTAGTGCACCCTAATCTCGGAGGTTCCATGGTCCAGTTTCGTTCGCTCACCCTGGCGTCCACCCTTCTTCTCCTCGTCTTCCTCGTCGCCTGCGGAAGTGAAGACAGTCCCATGGAGCCCGAAGGCGGCGGCGGGGGGGGTGGGGATGACCGAAGCATCGTCGACGACCCGTCCTTCTCCGGCGTGGTCATGGAGGTCTTCAACCGGAAGGGGTGCACCGCCGGGAACTGCCACGGCGGGGCCCAGGGCCAGCTCACCCTCACCGACGCCGCGACGAGTCACGCCAACCTGGTGAACGTGACCTCTCCTGTGAGCGGAGAGATCCGGGTGGTGCCTGGCGACGCGGCCTCTTCGTACCTCATCGCCAAACTGAACCCGAGTCCCCCGTTCGGCGCCCAGATGCCCCTGGGCGGATCGCCATTGGACAACATCGACCTGACCAACGTCACCAACTGGATCAACCAGGGTGCTCAGAACAACTGAGGTAGGGGCGGACGCCTCGCGCTTCCGTCGCCTGTCCGGCAATCTGCAGGGCGGGCCTCGCCCTCGTGCTTCCCGGGTGACCGGTCTTGCGATGCTGCTGGTCCTTCTGGCGGGTGCGGGGGCGACGACGTCGGCGTCGGCCCAGACCCGTGGCCAGACCGGGGTCTTTCACGCGCCGCACGTCGCCAATCTACCGACCCCCACCACGCTGGCCGACGGCCACCTTCTCTTCGAGATCTCCCACCGCTTCGATGCGCCGATCTCCGACGGGGCCGATGCCCTGTGGGGCCTGGACGGCGGGGTCCTCTACCGGCTGGGCCTCGCCTGGGGGCTCACCGACCGGGTGACCCTGGGCGTCCTTCGGAGCAATCTGGACGACAACCTGGAGCTCAACGCCAAGGCGCTCCTCTTCGATACCGGAGAGGCCGACGCCGGGTCGCGATTCCAGGTGGGTGCCAAGGGTGGGATCGCGTGGAATACCCAGCCCGCCGTGGGCGCCGAGGACAACGAACGCCAGAGCTACCTTCAACTCCTCCTGGCCGCCGGGTTGGGGGACCGGGTCTCGCTGGGTCTGGCCCCCGCGTGGCTCCGCAATCCACGGATCCAGGAGCCGGAGGTGGACGACGCCCTGGTCCTGGGGCTGCAGGGGTCCGTTCGGGTCTCCCCGGGCCTGAGTCTGTTCGGGGAGTGGATCGCCAGCGAGGAGCGCCCGGAGCTGGCCCACGACAGTGGAG
>CAKZOQ010000455.1 GCA_937136445.1 uncultured Gemmatimonadota bacterium | reverse complement strand
TCCTGGGTGAGCTTCTCCTTGGCCACGGCGCGGTCCAGCGACTTGGCGATGCGGGCCTTCCCGGCCTCCAGCGCACCCTCGTCGATCTCCCGCACCACCACCTGGAAGCCGCTCTTGGCAGCCACCTCGGCAATGCCGCTTCCCATGAGTCCACAGCCTACCACTCCGACAGTCTCGATCTCCAACGGTTCCTCCGTATGATCTGATGGGTCGTTCGTTCAGCTCGTCGTGCGATCCGGATCCTCGTACAGCTCGTCGTCCTCGTGGGGCGCGTCCCCCACCAGGTCACGGGCGACGCCGTGGAACTGGCGCTTCACCCAGCGTCGCCAGGCGGCCGGGGGTGGCTTCAGCGACTCCCCCACTTCCAGGCGGTCCAGGATGCCTTCCACCTCGGCCTGGACCTCCAGCATCTTCTTCTTGTGGCCCCTCCCCGTGGCCCAGGCGATCCCGCCCCAAATCCCGGCACCCACCGTCCCCGCCAGCACGGCCGCGCCCACCGGGGGCAAGGAGAGCGCGCTCACGAGGATGGCCGTCCCGGTGACCCCGGTGGCCGCCCCGGCGGATCCGCCTCCGAGGCCCGCGCCCCAGAGGTACTCCGTTCGCGTCCCGGGGTCCACGGTGAGCTCCACCAGCGTCCGCTCGGTGTCCAGCTCCTCCAGGTGGACCTCGACTGACTTCGCCGAGGCCACGTAGTACTTCTTGGAGGTGAAGCTGGCCGCCCGGGCGAGCTGGGAGGCCCAGTCCACAGAGGGCCGGTACTGGAGTCGGTTGGTCCCGCGTCGGACGGGTTGCAGGAGCTGGCTGGCCACGAAGAACTCGTCGAAGGTCCCGGCCAGCTGCTTGGGCGTCCCTGGAACCGCACGCCGCGCCCGAACCACCGAGGGCCCGAAGACCCGGTCCAGCGGCCCGCCCCCGACCTGCCCGGAACGCACCTCGGAGAGGGCCTGCCGGACGTGGGAAGGGCTGAGACCCACCTCCTGGGCGATGCGCATGAGCTCGCCCTCGTCCAGCCTCCGATCCCCGGAATCGGCATCCGAGGACGCGAGCTCCGCCGCACGGCGGATGACCAGGTCGAATTCCTTGCGGGTCAGCCCGCCACCTGAATCCGACGAATTCACCACGCGTCCCCGGGGCCCTCAGCGCGAAGGCCTCAGAAGGCCTCCACCACCACCGCGCCGCCCTGACCGCCACCGATGCAGGCCGATCCCAGGCCGTACTTCAGGCCCCGACGCCGCAGTTCGTGCAGGAGGTGGATGGTGATGCGGGCGCCGGAGGCGGCCAGCGGATGGGTGAGGGCGATGGCGCCCCCGTTCACGTTCGTCGTCTCGAAGTCGAGGCCCAGCTCCTTCTCCACCGCCTTGTACTGTGGAGCGAAGGCTTCGTTGACCTCCACCAGGTCCATGTCCTCCAGGGAGAGGCCGGCGTTCTCCAGCGCCGTGCGGGAGGCCGGGGCCGGCCCGATCCCCATGATCTTGGGGTCCACTCCAGCGAAGCCCCAGGACACCAGGCGCCCGATGGGCTCCAGTCCGTGGGCTTCGGCATAGTCGGCGCGGGCCACCAGGGCGCTGGCCGAACCGTCGCCGATGCCGCTGGCGTTCCCCGCCGTGACGAAGCCGCCTTCCCGGAAGTAGGGTCGGAGCTTCGACAGCCCCTCCATGGTGACGTCGGGCCGGATGTGTTCGTCGGAGGCATAGGTGGTCTCGCCCTTCCTGCTCTTGATGGTCACCGGGGCGATCTCCGCGTCGAACCGGCCTTCGTCCCAGGCCTTCTTGGCCCGTTGCTGGGAGGCCAGCGCCACCTCGTCGGACTCCTCCCGGGTGACCTCGTACTGGTCGCCGAGACCCTCCGCGGTCTGGGCCATGGTGAGGCCGCAGTTGGAGTCGAGGAGCGACTGCCAGAGCAGGTCCTCGAACTGCCCCCCCGCTTCGCCCAGCCGGAGCTTGCGACCCCACCGGGCCCCTCGGACCACGTGGGGTGCCTGACTCATGGACTCGGCACCCCCGGTGAGGCACACCTTCGACTCGCCCAGGAGGAGGTCCTTGGCGCCCTGGACGATGGCCTCGAAGCCGGAGCCGCAGAGCCGGTTCACCGTGACGGCGGGCTTGTCCTGAGGGACTCCGGAGCGGAGCGCGACGTGGCGGGCCAGGTAGATGGCGTCCGACGAGGTCTGGAGGGCGTTGCCGAAGAAGGTGTGATCCACCTGGTCGGCGTCGAGGCCCGCAGCCTCCAGGGCAGCCGTGCTGCTGAAGACGCCCAGATCGGTGGCGGTGAAGTCCTTGAGTGAGCCGCCGAAGGTGCCGAATCCGGTGCGCTTCCCGGAGAGGAAGACCACGTCGGTCTCGTGTCGCTGGGTTCCCATCGAGCCTGCCTGGCCAGAGTTGGTTGGTCGAGGTCCACGGGCGCCTGGATGACACCCGCACGGCCCGTACCCCCGCCGGGGGCGGGCGGTTCAGGCCCACGAAATGTAGAAAGACCGGCGGCGGGGGGAACCGCGAGCCCCGGGAGGCGCGGGGCGATCCAGCCCTGCGACCGAGGCTACACGAACTCGGCGTTCGGCTCCTCGTCCAGGTACTGCTTGAAGGCCTGCTTGTTGTGGCACTTCATGTAGGCCTCCTCCGCGGTGATTTCGCCGGACATGAGGAACTCCAGCACGTGCTGGTCCAGGAGCTGCATGCCGTCCTTCTTCCCGGTCTGTATGATGGAGGGGATCTGGTGGACCTTGTTCTCCCGGATCAGGTTGGAGACCGCCGAGGTCCCCACCATGATCTCCTGCGCCGCCGCCCGTCCCTTCCCCCCCTTCTTGCGGAGGAGGACCTGGGAGATGACCCCCTTGAGGGACTCGGCGAGCATGGCCCGGATCTGCTCCTGCTGGTCGGACGGGAAGACGTCGATGATCCGGTCCACCGTCTTGGGCGCCGAATTGGTGTGGAGGGTACCGAAGACCAGGTGACCCGTCTCCGCCGCGGTGATGCCCAGCTCGATGGTCTCCTGGTCCCGCATCTCCCCCACCAGGATGACGTCGGGGTCCTCCCGCAGGGCCGCCCGAAGGGCGTTGGCGAAGCTCTTGGTGTTCGTCCCGATCTCGCGCTGGTTCACCAGCGACTTCCGGTTCTCGTGGACGAACTCGATGGGATCCTCGATGGTGAGGATGTGGTCCGCCCGGGTCTTGTTGATGAGGTCCACCATGGCGGCCAGGGTGGTGGACTTCCCCGATCCCGTGGGGCCGGTGACCAGGACCAGCCCCTTGGTGAGCATGCAGAGCTTCCGCACGGCGTCGGGGAGGCCGAGCTGGTCGGCGGTGAGCACCTCCGAGGGGATGGTGCGCATGACGCAGCCCAGCCCCTTCTTCTGCCAGAAGACGTTCACCCGGAAGCGAGCCAGCCCCTCGATCTCGTAGGCGAAGTCGTAGTCCATCTCGTCGAGGAAGCGCATCCGCCACTCCTCGTCCATGATCTCGTAGACCAGCGCCTCCATGTCCTTGTTCGTGAGCTCCCGAAACTTGATGCGCTGCATGTGGCCATGGACCCGCATCACCGGCGGCGAGCCGGTGGTGAGATGGAGGTCCGAGCCCCCCTTCTCCACGAGCACCTTCAGGAACTGGTCGATCTGTGCCATAGACTATCTGATCCCTCGGAAGGTCACGCTCGCAGCGGCTCGATGCTCCACTCCAGGTCTCCGTCGGGGAGGCGCGCCACGTGGAGCTCCCACCGGATGCCGGCCTCGTAGGCCGGCCGGCGCTCCTGGTCGTGGGGCCAGCGCAGGAAGGCCACGGCGGCGACGTCCAGAGCCGAGGAGGCCCATGCCTCTTCGTTGCCCCGCAGGTCCACCGTGACCACGTCGAAGCGGAAGGCCCGGAGGGTCTCCAACTCCCGAGCCCAGTAGGTGGGGTCCCTGGGAAGCCGCATGCTGAAGGTGTGCTCCGCCGCCGGTTGCTCCTCGGCGCTCACGTAGATGCCCCGCCACGCCGGATCCAGGAGGAGGGTGGGGAGGTGGGGAAGGAGTTCCCGGCCCAGCTCCGCCGGCTCGGTGGTCACCACGAAGCGGGCCGCACCGGATCGCGCCAGGAGCCGGATCTCCGCCGTCAATCCAGGCTCCGGAAGGGTGAAGTGCTCCATGAGGCGGGAGCGTTCCCGGACCGGACGGAAGAGATACTCGTGGCCGGACTCGTCGGCCATGTAGCGCACCTCCACCGGTGTCACCATCCCCTTCCGCTTGAGCTGGGCATCCCAGCGCACCTTTGCCTCGCCCTCCACCTGGTCCCGCGGCGGGGGCACCAGGACCTCCGTGAGGACGGACTGCCAAACCCCCTCCAGCACCCGCCGGTGGATCCGCCCGTCGTCCTCCCACCAGACCCGGGAGCGGTGCGCTCGGGTGGAGATGCCGAAGCGATCCGAGCCCGCCTCGAGCGCCCGACCCAGCGCCGATTCGAGGTCGATGGCCCGGTCGCGGACGTCCTCGTCGGGAGCAGCCCGACTGAAGACCGTGCGGATGAGGTCGCGGATGGCCGACGCGGAAGCGAGGGCCAGCTCGATGGGAAGGCCCGTCCGGGCGTGGAGCTCGTCCACCGCCTGGGTCTCGATGGGGGACTCCACCAGCACCTTGAGCCCGTCGCTGGTCTTCATGATGGGCATGGTGAGGTGGGCCAGCGCCCATTCCGGGGTCACCAGGGCGACGGCGTCCGGGTCCACGGCGTCGGCCTCCGGGAAGACGTAGGGGATGTCGAACTGGGAGGCGAGTCCCCACTCGAGCTCCTCCTTCCGCACGATGCCGCAGGCCACCAGCGCCTCCCCGAAGTAGCCCCCGTGGTCTTGCTGGTAGGCCAGCGCCTGATCCACGTCGTCCTCGGAGATGCGCCCCAGGCTCAGGAGGATCTGGCCGATGGTGCGTCGTTCGGGCATGTCGGCGCCCCGTGCTTGGTGAGGTGCGTCGTTCATCGCTGACCGGCGGCCCGCTCGGCGATCCAGACACCCACGGTCGCGGTGTCCGCAGACCCACCCAGGTCCTCGGTGGTGACGCCCTCCTCCAGCGAGGCCCGCACCGCCGCCCGCACCCGCTCTGCCGAGTCCGGGGCACCGAGGTGGTCCAGGAGGAGGGCCACGCAGCGGATGGTTCCCAGCGGATTCGCCTTGCCCTGCCCGGCGATGTCCGGCGCCGAACCGTGGACCGGCTCGAAGAGGGCGAAGCGGCCCGGGTGCAGGTTGCCGGAGGGAGCCAGGCCCAGGCCACCGGTGAGCTCCGCCGCCAGATCGCTGATGATGTCCCCGAAGAGGTTGGAGGCCACCAGCACGTGGTAGCGGGCAGGCCGTCGGACCAGGTCCATGGCCATGGCGTCCACGTACATGGCGTCCTGCTCGATCCCCGGGAACTCCTCCCCCACCTCGGCGAAGACGTCCCGCCAGAGACCTCCGGCATGACGCATGGCGTTGGCCTTGTCCACCAGCGTGACCCGGGGGCGGCGGTGGATCCGGGCGTGCTCGAAGGCCGCCCGAACGATGCGCTCCACGCCCTTCCGGGTGTTCACGTCCTCCTCGATGGCCACCTCGTCGGGCGTCCCCTGTCGGAAGCGCCCACCCATGCCCGTGTAGGCCCCTTCGGTGTTCTCCCGGAAGATCTCCAGGCGGAGGGGTCCGTCCACCGACTTCAGGGGCGAGTGGGCCGGATCCAGGAGCTCACACGGCCGGAAGTTGACGTAGAGATCCAGCCGGAAGCGCATGCCCAGGAGGATGTCCCGGGCGTGCTCGTTGCCAGGGACCCGAGGGTCGCCCAGCGCACCGAGGAGGACGGCGTCGTAGTCGGAGGAGAGGCGCTCGAACTCCTCGTCGGTGATGCTCACGCCCTCCCGGAGGTAGCGCTCGGCGCCCAGGTCCCATTCGTCGAGCTCCAGCGTGAGGCCGTCGGCGGCGGCCACGGCCTCCAGGACCCGGCGTCCCTCACGGACCACCTCCTGGCCGATGCCGTCTCCGGGAATGAGGGCGATCCTGGGCACGTGAGAAGCCGAAGGGTGTGGGGTGTCTGGGACGGGTGAACCCCGCGGCCGCGGGGAACTGAGGTTAAGGTCTCGGTCGGACGATCACCACCCCGCGACCCGCGGCGAGGTTGCCCTCCACCAGGTAGGGATACCGGGCGACCGGGGCCTCCTCGAAGGACACCACGAAGCGGGCGTCGCGGTGCAGGAGCGGGGGCGAGGAGACCTGCCCCGAGCTTCGGAGGAAGTCGGCGGCTTCGGGGGCCAGGGAGTCCAACTCGAAGCGGACCTCGTGGATCCTCCAGTCTCCCGTGACGAACTCCACCCAGGCGCCGGGGGGCACCGTCGTGGAGTCCGGTCGTGCCTCTTCGCGGTCCGTGGAGACCAGCACCACCCGGTGAACCTCGTCGTCCTCGGTGAGCCCCAGACGCTCCCGGAGGACCGAGTCCGGTTGCAGCTCCTCCGGGACCCGGGGCTCGCACCCGGCCACCAGGATGGCCAGGAGGCCGGGGGCCACCATCGCCACCGCGGCGAGGAGGCGTCGGCTGCCTCGCCTCAGACCTCCGCCTCCGTCCCGCAACTCACGCAGAAGCGCCAACCGGGCTCCACCTCTTCCCCGCACTGAGCGCAGGGGATCAAGCGGATGTCCGTGCCGCAGAAGGGACAGAAGTTGAGGTGGGGATGGTCCGGCAGCTCGGCCCGACACCACCGGCAGGCGTCGACCTCCCCGGACTCCCCCTCCGACGCCTTCGTCTCCCCGTGGTCCTCGTCCTCATGGCCGCCGCCGTCCCCTCCCGTCGGATCGTCGTCCGGGCGGGGGGCGGCCAGGGGCGCTTCGTCGCCTCCCTCGTGGCGGGAGGCGGCGCCGGCGGCGCTCCAGAAGCCCGCCGGCCCCTCGTCCCGTCCGGAGGCGTCGGCGGCCCGACGG
Source organism: uncultured Gemmatimonadota bacterium (assembly GCA_937136445.1). Taxonomy (GTDB): domain Bacteria; phylum Gemmatimonadota; class Gemmatimonadetes; order Longimicrobiales; family Gaopeijiaceae; genus JAJCZZ01. Next base: position 1,528 of record CAKZOQ010000455.1, on the reverse strand, counting down.
GCCCCACCCAGGTCCCCGAGGCCCTCCGAGGTGGCATCCTCGGGCGCCTCCGCGCCGTCCCCCTCCTCCCCGGTCGGCTCGTCCGAGGCCTCGTCCCATCCCTGGAGATCGAGGCGGTCGGCGTTCAGCCGGACGTCCACGGCGGCGAACTCCCGGTAGACGCCGGTGTTCGGGTGAGGCCTGTCCAGCTCCTCCCGGAGCTGCCGGAGGGCGTGCTCCGAGTCCAGCGCGAGGTAGTCCCCCTCCCCGGCGAGGAGCCGAAGGAGGGCGTCCTCGTAGTCCCCGTTCATCTCCACCCCGATCCGATCTCGGTGGGTGCTGTAGGGCACCAGGTTCTGGTAGATCTCCGCCACGGTGAACGGACCCTCCAGATAGGAGGGACGGTGGGCCCGGATCTCCTCGACCAGGGTTCGGTGAAAACGCTCCAACACGTCGTTCATGAGGTTGCGGGGTCGTCCTCGCCCGGCTCCGTTCCATCCACCTCGAGGTGGACCAGCCCGGCGGACACGGCCGCCTTCAGGAAGGATTCGGGATCGGTGAAAGGAATCTCCACGCCGCTCTGCTCATGCCAGCGCTCGGCAAGGCGGCGCATGTAGTGTCCGACGGTCTCGTGGGAGAAACCGGCCTGATCCCGCATCTGGCGGACGATCTCGTGCCAGCTCCCCCGGAGGAGGTGCCCGTCCCTCATGCGTACCAGATGAGTGCCCTCCGAGTTCTCCCCACCCCTCTCGAAGAGCTCGAGCTGGCTCGGATCGGGCTCCGTCGGACGGACCAGCGGGGAGGCCGTGGACTCCACCTCCGCCAGCAGGCGGTCGATGGGGTCGTCCAGTGCCTCCAGGTCTCGCAGGCGTTCCTCCCAGGGGAGGAGCCGTGCGTCGCCGGACTCCAGGTGCCACAGGGCCCGCTTGAGCTCCATGAGTCGCCAGACCGCCAGCGGGTCCCAGTGTTCCGGCGGGGGTACCCGCTCGAATTCCCGGAGGGCGCCCTCCCAGTCCCCCCGGTCGTAGAGGAGGTGGCCCAGGTAGATGCGCGCCTCGTGGAGATCCGGATCCAGGCGGAGGGCGCGGCGGATCTGGCGACCCGAGCCTACCTCGTCGCCCAACCGATGGAGGGCGTAGCCGAGGGCAGCGGAGGCCTCGGCGCTGTCCGGGCGCGAGGCGGCGGCCCGGGCGAAGACGTCCCGTGCCTGGGGGTACAGCTCGGCCCGATAGAGCGCCCGCCCCATGGTGAGCATGAGGTCCACGTCGTCGTCGTACCCCATGGCGGCGACCCGCCGGAAATGCTGCAAGGCCTCCTCCCGCTCCCCGAACCGGAGGAGCGTCTCGCCCATTCCCACCAGCGCGTCCTCGTGGTGGGTGTCGAGGACCACCGCCTTCTGGAACGCCCGGCGGGCCCAGGCGAACTCCTCCCGCGCCAGACGGGCGTAGCCGAGCCCCACGTAGAGGTCCACCGCGTGGGGATACAGGGAGAGGCCCTCCTTCAGCATGGCGAGGGCCCCTTCGTAGTCACCGTCGTTGTAGAGTCTGTG
>CAKZOQ010000454.1 GCA_937136445.1 uncultured Gemmatimonadota bacterium | reverse complement strand
GGATGGGGTCGCCGCACCGCGGGCAGGGCTCGCCGTACTTCCCGTGGGCGCCCATGGCCGGATGGAAGGCCGTGACGCGGGCCGGGAAGTCCTCGCGTTGGTCCTCCCGGAGGGTATCGGTGAACTCGGTGAGCCAGCGCCGGGTCACCTCGTGCAACAGCGCCAGCTCGCCATCCTCCAGATTCTGCGTGCGCTGCAGTGGAGACAGGCCCGCCCGCAGGAGGATCTCGTCGGAATGGGCGTTTCCGATGCCCGAGAGGATGCGGGGATCCGTCAGCGCCCTCTTGAGGGTGCGGTTCTCCCGTAGGAGTGCCGCCCGGAAGTCGTCGTAGGAGGCATCCAGCACCTCCAGACCGCCTGGATCCAGCGCCGCGAGGGCCTCCTCCCCCCGCACCACGTGCAGGGAGGCCCGTTTGTGGGTGGACTGCTCGGTGAGCAGGAGGGTGCCCCTGGGGAAGTCGAAGGCACCGTGGGCCCGGCGCTTGGGGACCGCCGCCCCGGGGTCTCTCCACTGGAAGCGACCGGTGATCATCAGGTGGAAGACCAGGAAGAGCTCGTCCTCCATGACCCAGACCACCCGCTTCCCCAGCCGCCGGAGCCCGGTGACCCGCTGCCCCTCCGCCTCCGAGAGCGGGGGGTCCCAGGTCCGGAGCAGGGAGGGCGAGCGCAGCCGGATCCCCTGGAGGGGTTCCCCGACGATGCGAACCTCCAGTGCCTCCAGGTAGGCGGTGATCTCCGGGAGCTCCGGCACCGTCAGCCGCCGTCCACGGGTCCCTGGAGGGGAATCAGGTCCCGGGTCACCAGATCGCCATAGCCCTGGAAGGGACGGCCCTCCGACGCCTCCACCACCGTCCGGACGGGTTGGAGCATCTGGGTCGCGTAGTAGCCGGGGATCGCCGCCGGGTGGCGGCCGGCCAGGCGGGGGAAGTAGGAACGGATGAGCACCGCGTCCGGGGCCGCCGGGAGGGCGGCCAGATTGGCCGTCCAGGCATCGAAGAGGCCGTCCCCCCAGAGGTAGAACTCCACGTTGGAGACGTAGAAGGCGGTGAGCTCCAGCTCCATCTCCCGCAGGACCCGGCCCATCTCCCGCACCGCCGAGGCCCCTGCCAGATCCCCCACCACCGGGATGATCCGGTTGGCCCGGTGGAGGTCCCGCACCACCTGGTAACGCTCGTCCGAGACCAGCCAGGAGGCGGGGTCGCCCTCGGCGTCGGTCTCCAGGACGAGCTGCCGGTAGGTGGGGTAGTACGGCTGGGGGCGCCGGCCGTGGCTGGTGAAGCGGAGGTCCAGCCCGTCGTCGATGAAGGCCCGGTGGAATCGGGCCACCGTGGCCAGATCCGTCTCGGTCAGGGGGATGCCCATGTGCCGTACCGCCTCCTCCACCACCTGCTGGAGTGCCCGGAGCTCCGCGCCCGAGCGGGGTGGTGCGCCGTCCACCCACTCCACCACCTCCTGGACCGTGGCGTCCCGCCACGCATCCGCATCGGCGGGGGGCGTCCGCGCGTGCAGGGCGGAAAGGAACTCCACCCGGGTGGACGAACGCTCCACCAGCGCCTTCAGCAGAAGGTGCTGGAGGGCGTTGTCCCGCCGCACGTCCACCACGAAGGCCACCTCCGGACGGAGCTGGGCCAGGTAGGAGTAGTTCTGGTCCGGCCCCACCCCGGCGTACGCTCCTCCCCGGAGCCCCAGCCGCTCCAGCGCGCCCACCACGTTGAGGTAGCCGGACTCGTTGGAGATGAGGTTGTCGGTGTCGAAGTACCCGCCCTCCTCCGAAAGGCGGGCGTGGAGCGACGCGAAGAGGGAATCGGAGAGGGAGTCCCGAGGCGCCAGCGCCGGCGCCCGAGCCTCCGCGGTCCGCGCCGCCGCCGGGGCCCCGGCCTCCCCCGCACAGGCCACCGCGCCGGTCCCGGGCAGGCCCCAGGGAAGGAGCGCCAGGGCGAGCCAGATCCGACGGCGGCGGCGCACGGCGGTGCCCTCAGCCCCCCGGCGGGCTGGGCACCGTCACCGGCTCCGTCCGACCCGGGCCCACCCCGGCGTCGGCCAGCGCGTCCCAGAGCTCCGGGAGCGCCCCGGTGAGGAGCCGGTTCAGCTCCTCCACCAGCGGTGGAACCTCCTGCCAGCCCCGCTCCAGCGCGTAGATCTGGTCCGACGTGGGCCGGCCCGCATTGGCCTCGATGCCCGACACCCCGTCGGGCTCGGCCTCGTCGATCCGCTCCGCCAGGGAGTCGACCCGGGCCTGCATGGCCTCCACCTGGGACACCATCTCGGCCTCGTCCGCCTCTTCGGCCAGGGCGAGGGCCTCGTCCAGCCCCTCTCGCACCTCGTCCAGGGCGTCGTCGGTCTCGTCCACGAGGTGCTCCAGGAGGGCGGCGCTCCGGGCGGCGT
>CAKZOQ010000453.1 GCA_937136445.1 uncultured Gemmatimonadota bacterium | reverse complement strand
CGGCCCGTGCAGGACGGCCTCGGGGTAGACGCCCTCCTCCACCCCGTACTCCGGCAGGGGACCCACCCGGTCCCCGAAGCCGATGCGGGCATACTCCTGCGTCACGACCGCGACACCGACCCCCGCGTCCACGTCGGTGACCGACAGGAGTCCGGTAGGCTCGACGACCTGTCCGACGCCTTCCAGGGGATGGGTGACCCGGTAGGTGCGGAGGGTGGATCCGACCGGCGGTGGAGGCCCGTCGAAGCTGAAGCGAACCCGGTCGTAGGAGCGGGGCGTCTCTGACCGGTTGTTGGTGCCGGCGAAGCTCTCCAGGGTGCCGAGCGCCGACGGGTCGAGCCCGGCCTCGATGAGCCAGGGCGCCGAGAGGGCCATGTCCCGAGACACGACGCGGTAGTCCAGGTCGGCGTTGCTCAGTACGCCCCCGGCTTGGGAGGTGTCCCGATAGAACAGCGTCCGCCCCTCGGTGATGGGCCCGGCTTCCCCGGTAGGCCCCGCCGCGCTCTCCACCGAGACGTCCACCTCGGCCAGGCGCTCCCCGGAGGCTCCGGGGGGAGCCGATGGTGGCATGGCCCCACCCGGTCCCGGGATCACCAACTCCTGGCCGGGGAGGATGAGGTTGGGATCCGTGACGCGCACCTGGTTCGCCTGCCAGATCCGACGCCAATCGAAGGGGTCGGAATAGTACCGCTCCGCCAGCTCCCAGAGGGTGTCACCGTCCACCACGGTGTGGGTGGGCATCTGCTGGGAAGCAGCGAACGAGGGTACCATGAGGACGGCGAGAATCGCCGCGGCCGACCGAACCATCCGGGCTCCTTCGGCAGGAAGGACGGGGCCGTTCGCCCCTTGGTGCGTGGAAGCGAAAGGTACCGGAGCCTTCTTGACCGGGTCAACGGAGTTTCTACGACTGACTTCAAATGTTTACCGCGTCGGGGTCTCGGCACAACTCCCCAGGACGCCCCCGGGCTCTCTCGATCCGTCACCCAGGGAGACGTACCGTCCGTCTCCCACCACCACATGGTCCAGCACGGGAATGCCCAACGCCTGTCCGGCTTCGGCGAGCTGCCGGGTGACGGCCCGGTCTTCCGGAGAGGGGGTGGGATCTCCCGAGGGGTGGTTGTGCACCAGGATCACTCCTGCGGCTCCTTCCACCACGGCCGCCCGGAAGACCTCCCGGGGGTGGATGAGCGAGGCGTCCAGGATCCCCCGGGTCACCGGCACCGTGCGGAGCACGCGGTGACGCGTGTTCAGAAGGAGCGCATGGAACTCCTCCTGCGGCAGGTCCCGCAAGCGAGGTCCCAGGCGCCGGAAGACGTCCGCCGGACCCCGAATCACCGCGTCCCCTCCCTCCCGCTCCTCCGCCGACGCCCTCCGGCCGAGCTCCAACGCCGCCAGGATCCGCGCCGCCGTCGCCCGTCCCACCCCGTCCACCCCCTCGAGCCTCCCGGGCTCCAGGGCGGCCAGGCGCCGAAGGGAGCCCTCCGTCCATGCCACCACCCGGTCCGCCACGTCCAGCGCGGACCCCCCTGCCCCGCCGCTCCCCACCAGGAGCGCCAGGAGCTCCCGCACCGCCAGGTGCCGGGCTCCCACCGCCCGGAGACGCTCCCGTGGGCGGTCCCGGGAGGCGCAGGAACGGAGGGAGATCGAGGAACGAGGTGAGGTGGGCACCGCACAGGATGGCGCACGGGGCTGGGCGGAGGGATGGCTGGCTGGGCCGCCCGTTGGCGGTGGGGCCGCCCTCCATCCTAGTTGGCCACCCTCCTCCCACCGGACCCAGCTCCATGCCTCCCCATCTCTGGCCCGCCGACTTCCCACGCATCCCCCTGGCCGAATGGGTGGACCAGCCGGTGGAGGCACTGGCCCTCAACTACGACACGGTCGAGAACCACGGCTGGTACGCGAACCTCGACCACACCGTGGACCAGGTGGCCCACTTCGTCCGTCCCGGCGACCTTCTCGTGGACTACTCGGGTGGGACCGGCATCCTGGCCAAACGCCTCCTGGACCGCCTGCAGCGGCGTCGCGCAGGCATCCTCATCGTGGACTCCTCCCCGAAGTTCCTCCGCCTGGCTCTGGAGAAGTTCAGGGACGAATCGAGGATGGCCTTCCGGCGAATCCGCTGGCTCCGGGACGAGCGACGGCTCGAGCGTCTGGACGAAGTGGTGGGGGAGGCTCTCATGGAGCGGGGCGTCGATGCCATCCTCTCCACCAATGCCATCCACCTGTACCACGACCTGGAGGAGACCCTGGCGTCGTGGCACCACCTCATCCGGACCTCGGGACGGGTCTTCGTCCAGTCCGGGAACATCCGGAATCCGGAGATGCCCGACGACGAATGGATCATCGACGAGACGGTGGGCGTCATCCACGAAGCGGCCCGGGAGAAGGTGCGCCGGGACGAGCGCTTCGCCGCCTACCGCGACTGGCTGGACGACACGGAGCACATGCAGGCTCACGATCGCCTCCGGGACCGGTACTTCCTCCCGGTGCGCCCGCTGGAGCACTACCTCGGCCTGCTCCGGGACCAGGGCTTCGACATCCTCTCCGTGGAGCGACGTCGGATCCCGGCACGGGTGGACGAGTGGTACGAATTCCTCAGCGTCTACCACGAGGGGGTGCTCGGGTGGATGGGCGGCGCCGAGAAGGTGACCGGCACGGCCCCCTCGGAGGAGGTGGTGGACGACCGACTCACCCTCATGCGGGAGGCGATGGAGGAGGTGTTCGGTGGCGCCTTCGAGTTCGGCGCCTCCTGGACCTACATCACCTGCGAGGTGTCGCCGGGCGACTGAGGAGCGGGCCGCTCGCCCACTCCCCCTCCGTCAGGCTCGGCCGTACCGATCCTCCAGCCGTACCACGTCGTCCAGGTGGTTCGTGCTGGCCTCCAGGATGTCCACGTCCGTCCGCGCGATCATGCGGTGCACGGTGCCGGGAACGAGGCGGTATCGTTGGCCCGCCTTCATCTCGTGGTCCACCAGCTCCTCGACGGACGGCCCTGCCTGGAACGTCATCTCCCCCGAGAGGAGGTAGATGGTCTCGTCCTTCTCCTCGTGGTACTGGAGGGAGAGGGCGTGTCCGGCCTCCACATGGAGGATCTTGCCCACGTAGTGGGTCGTCTCGGCCCAGATGAGCTCGTAGCCCCAGGGTTTTTCGACGCGGCGGGGGGTTTCCAGCATGGGTGGGGTGGGGTCGAGGGGGAGGGTGCGGCGGACGGGTCGAAGGTAACCCGGCGCCGCGATGGACGTCAGTCGGTGGAGTCGGGGGGCATCCAAGCCTCGTCGAGCTCCACCCCTACGGAGGCCAGGTAGGCCCGGGGCCGCATGTCTTCCGGGGCATCGACGGCGCAGCGCTTCCACGCCTCGATGGCGGATTCCTTCTCGCCCAGCCGCTGGAGCGCCACCCCCAGCATGACCCGGGCGTCGGCCATGAAGGGCCGGGCCTCGAGGACCGTCTCGAGCTCGGTGCGGGCCTGCTCTACCTCGCCCACCTCCATCAGGGCGCCGGCGTAGCGGGTCCGGATGTCCTGGAAACGCGGGCGGATGTCCAGCGCCTCGCGGTAGTGCTCCACGGCCTTCCTGGGCTCATCGGCCCGCATGTAGAGGACCCCCAGGCGCGACAGTCCGTCGGCCAGCTCGTTGCCCAACGCCGAGGGATAGCGCGTGGAGTCGCGGGTGTCGATCTCCCCGGCCCTGCGGAGGGCGACCTTCGCCTCGTCGTGGCGCCCCAGCTCGTTGAGGATGATGCCGCGGTTCAGGTGGGCCTCGGCGTATCCCTCGTTGAGCTCCAGCGCGTGGTCGAAGTGCTTCAGAGCCTCTTCGGGCTCGCTCATCATGGCCAGGCAGAGCCCGGCCTTGTTGTGGATGTCCGCGAAGTTGGGATGTTCGGCCAGGACGCTCCGGAAGGATTCCAGGGCCTCTTCGAAGTGCTCGCGTTCCCAGGCGGCGACTCCGTCTTCGATGGTCTGGCGGACTTCGACAGGTGAGGACATGACTTCAACCTAGGCGTGCGATCGTGCGTCGTCCACGTGGGTCCGGAACCAGGCGTAGGTCCGTTCGATCCCGTCCCGCAGGTCGATGCTCGGAGTCCATCCCAACTCCTGGAGCCGGGTGGTGTCCAGCAGCTTCCGTGGCGTCCCGTCGGGCTTCTCGCGATCCAGCGTGATGGACACGTCCACGTCCACGACCTCCCGGATGAGCTCGGCCAGCTCCCGGATGGCGATGTCCTCCCCGACACCGACGTTCACGATGTCCGGGCGGTCCCAACGATCCATGAGGAAGACGCACGCGTCGGCCAGGTCGTCCACATGGAGGAATTCGCGTCGCGGGGTCCCGGTGCCCCAGAGCACGACCTCTCGGTGCCCATGGACCTTGGCCTCGTGGAACTTCCGCAGGAGGGCCGGCAGCACGTGACTCGTCTCCAGATCGAAGTTGTCCCCGGGGCCGTAGAGGTTGGTGGGCATGGCGCTGATGAACCGGCACCCGTACTGCCGCCAGTAGGCGCGGCACATCTCCACGCCGGCGATCTTGGCTACGGCGTAGGCCTGGTTGGTGGGCTCCAGGGGACCGGTCAGAAGCGCATCCTCGGCCATGGGCTGGGCCGCGTGCTTCGGGTAGATGCAGGACGAGCCCAGGAAGAGGAGCTTCTCCACCCCGTGGCGCCGGGCGGCATCCAGAACATGTAGCTGGATCGCCAGATTCTCGCGAATGAAATCCCCCGGGTATTCGTCATTGGCCTGGATCCCCCCGACCTTGGCCGCGGCCAGGTAGACCCGCGCAGGGCGCTCCTCCGCGAAGAAGGCGTCCACGGCGATGGGGTCGGTCAGGTCCAGCTCCGTTCGGGTGCGCACCACGGGCTCGACGCCCGACCCCTCGAGACGCCGCACCAGAGCCGAGCCCACCAGACCCCGGTGACCGGCGACGTAGACCGGGCCCCGGCTCCTTGCCGTGCTCACAGGCTCGCCAGGCCCCGGGGCGCCACGTCGTGACCGCCCTCCACCAGCGTCCGCTCCTGCCGCGCCAGCTCCAGGTCCGCCTGCACCATCATCTCCACCAGCTCCTCGAAGCTCACCGTGGGTGCCCACCCCAGCGCCTCGCGAGCCTTGGACGCGTCGCCCTCCAGGTGGTCCACCTCCGAGGGCCGGAGGTAGCGCTCGTCGAAGTCCACGAACTCCTCCCAATCCATGTCCACGCAGCCGAACGCGGCATCGAGGAAGTCGCGGATGGAGTGACTTCGCCCGGTGGCGAGCACGAAGTCGGTGGGCTCGTGGTGCTGGAGCATCCGCCACATCCCTTCCACGTAGTCTCCGGCGAAGCCCCAGTCGCGGCGGGCCTCGATGTTGCCCAGGAACATCTTCTTCTGCAGGCCCACCTTCATGCGCCCGACGGCCCGCGTGATCTTCCGCGTCACGAAGGTCTCGCCTCGGCGGGGCGACTCGTGGTTGAAGAGGATCCCGTTGACCA
>CAKZOQ010000452.1 GCA_937136445.1 uncultured Gemmatimonadota bacterium | reverse complement strand
CGCCTCGTACCATCCCGCCACCGCTCCCTCCTGGCTGGCTCCGGGCCCACCCCCGAATGCTGGGCTCCTACGGCTTCCTATCCCGAACCTTTCGCCCTGGACGTCCGTAGGACAAGACGAAGGCTCGGTCCGGCCGGTTTCGCCGCCGCGGGTCGACGCCCGCCGCCCGCTCCACCTACAGGAGGCCCCATGGGACCGGATCCCGACGCGAAGAAGAAGCCCTTCCAGGTACCCGACCCGCCCTGCACGCCAAAGCCGCCGAAGCACCCACCCCCTCCTTCACCGTCCAAGCCCGGCGATCACGTCTGGCCGGATCCCACCCGGATCCTGCGGAAGATCCTGAAGCGCTAGGCCGGGGGGTTCGCTCCCACCGGCACCGTCCTCAGTCCTCGTCCTCGGTGATGTCGTTCTCCACGACGAACCGGGTGAGGCCCGCCACCGTGTGGATGCGGAGCTTGGACATGACCCGCTCCCGGTGCGTCTCGACGGTGCGGGGGCTGATGCCGAACTCCTCGGCCACCTCCCGGTTGGTCATCCCCCGGGCCACCCGTACCAGCACCTCCCGCTCCCGGGGAGTCAGCGACTCGTAGCGGCTCCGGGTGCGCTCCTGCTCGATCTCCTCCCGGAGCCCCACGGAGAGCTGATGGGTCACCCGGTCGGTGAGGTATTCGGTGCCGCCGTGGATGGTGCGGAGGGCCTCGCGGAGTTCCTCCGGCGCGACGTCCTTCAGGACGTAGCCGTCGGCGCCGGCCCGCACCGCCTCCAGGACGTACTCGGGATCGTCGTGCATGGAGAGGATCAGGACCCCGATCTCCGAACCCGACCGCCGGAGTTCCTTGGTGACCTCCAGCCCGGTCTTGCCAGGCATGGAGACGTCCAGGACCACGATGTCCGGCGCGTGCTCCTCCGCCAGCTCCAGGACCTCCTCGCCATCGCCGGCTTCGGCCACCACCTCCACACCGTCGCCCTCCTCGAGGACGTGGCGGATGCCCTGGCGGACCACGGCGTGATCGTCGGCGATGATGACTCGAATCGTGTCCTGGCTCACCGGTGCTCCTCGGCCTCGATGGATGTCGGGGGGGCGTCCGTGGGATCCGCGCGCGCCGGAACTCGCACCACCACTTCCGCTCCGCCCTGCGGCGGATTTCGCATCTCGAAGGCACCCCCCACCCCGGTGATCCGTTCCCGGATTCCCGCCAGCCCCCCGCGGGTGCGATTCAGCACGCCGGTGTGGTCCGTGGGAAAGCCGACCCCGTCGTCGGCCACCCTCAGCACCACCTCTCCGTCCTCGGAGCCCAGGCGGGCCTCCACCCGGGAACACTCGCCGTGGCGTACGGCGTTGGCCAGCGCCTCCTGGAAGGTGCGGTAGAGGGCGAGCTCCGCCTCCGGGGCCACCGGCGGCGGATCGGAGGGAGCGGTCAGGGTGACCTGGAGGGTACTGTCCGCCTGGAAGTCCCGGGTCAGCGCCCGCAGCGCCGGGACCAGCCCGAGGTCGTCGAGGACGGTGGGGCGCAGGTTCCGGGTGACGCTCCGGATGCTCCGGATGCCGTCGCCCACCAGCGCCCGCGCCCGATCCAGGGTGGGACGGGAGGTCTCGTCCACCCGCGTCTGAAGGACCCCGAGCTGCATGTTCAGCGCCGCCAGCACCTGCGCCGTCTCGTCGTGGAGCTCCCGGGAGAGGCGATTCCGCTCCTCCTCGTGCTGGCGGACCATCCGGGTCTGGAGTCGCTCCAGCTCCTCGGTGCGGTCCTCCAGGCTCCGGTAGAGGTCCTCGTTCTCCAGCGCCGCCCCCACCTGGGCCCCGAAGGCCTGGAGGAAGGGGGCGTCCAGCGCGGTGAAGGGATCGCGGGCCTCCCCCACCACCACCAACGCCCCCACCACCTCGTCGGCGCGCAGGACGGGAAGCGCCGCCGTGTAGGGGTGGATCCACCGTCGGCCGTCGCCCGCCTCCGAGCCCGGGCCCGGGCCCCGCACCACCTCGGGGCGTCCGCTGGCCTCCACGGCCCGCACCGCCTCGCCCGCAGACTTCGGCGGGGTCTCGTGGGGCCAGAGGGCCGCCACGCCGGCGCCATGGGT
>CAKZOQ010000451.1 GCA_937136445.1 uncultured Gemmatimonadota bacterium | reverse complement strand
GCGAGCCACACCCCCGCTGTGGCGTCCGCCCCTGCCGGCACCGCCTCCACCGGCCCGAGACGGCCCCTCAGGTCGTCGGGGATCACGGCGGGTCCGAAGTCGGCGGGTGCGCCCGTCCAACGGGTGCCGTTCCGGTAGAGGGCGGTCCGGTATCCGGTGAGTCCGCCGATGGTGGAGAGGCGCTCCTCGGGTGGGACCGGAGCATCGGCCAGCGCCATCCGGGCCACCCGGGCGTGGGAATCGTGCGTCACCTCCTGCCAGGCCCGCTCCCCCACGGAACGCGCTCCGACCATGGCTACCGCCGCCGGAAGCACCACGGTGAGGAGGAAGCTGATGAAGGATCTCTTCACGCGAACACCTCGGGGGGAGAGGAGGACCGACGCCTTACCCCGGACCCGGTATTGTACGATGTTACGGCATCAACACGCACCTTTTTTCGCGATCTCGGCTCCCGGAGGGATTTTCTTGAGTGACCCCGTAGCCATCGACGCCAAGCGCATCCTCCTGCGCTACGGCGCGCCCATCGCCATCCTCGACAAGGTGTCGGAGTCGGACCGGATCGACTTCGCGCGGACCATCGCGCTCACCTCCCTCCCGGAACGAGAGAAGAAGCTGAAGGAGCTGCTCCGGGAGAACGGGTACATGGAGGAGAAGGAATAGCTTCCTTCAACTAGCCTCCAGCCGAACCTCCAGCGTTCGCGGCCCGTCCAGGGCCACCTGCAGAGGCAGCACCACCGCATCGCCCTCCCGCCGGGCGTCCAGCTCGGCGTCGCGTCCGTCTACGTGAACGGAGGCGACCTCGCCGCCCCCGGCGATCCAAGGCTCGAAGACCAGGCTCACCGGCGCGCGCCCTTCCGTCGGCTCCACCCGGAATCGGTGGAGCGGACCCTCGCGTTCGTAGTCGAAAGTCGCGTGCAGATCGCCTCCCCTCAGCCCCTCCACTCGGAAGCGGGTGAGGTGCGCCGGGAGGCGAGGAGCCAGGGTGGCCCGTCCCACCGGCGCGTCGGGGCGCCAGCCCAGGATCCCCCACACCAACACGGCCAGGAGGCGCCCGGTCACCGGAGCCCCGGAGACCTTCCCGGGCAGATCCCAGACACCCGGCCCCTGGATCCGTCCCTCCATCCCAGCGGCCAGGACCTCGCGCCACCCTCGCCACCCCTGGTCCACCCGGCCTGTGCGGAGGTGGACCCAGCTCGCGAGGAGGGGATGGGCCGTGCTCCATCCGGGGGTGGGTTCGGCCGGCGTACCCCCGGAGAGGAGGTGGGCCAGGACCCGCCCTCCCGGGTCGTTCACCGGGTCGCCGTCGGCATCCCTCCCGGGTCTCGCTCCGGCATCCGTTGCGGCCGGGCCCGGCGGATCGGCGTCGTACTGTCCCAACATGGGGAGCCGCACCGGTCCCCCCCCGGATCGCTCGCCGCCCGAGGCGGTGAGCTCCTCGGCCCGGCGCCGCAACGCCGTCACCGTATCGCCGGGGGCTCCGTGGCGGAGGGCGTCGGCCAGGTGGGTCAGGGCCGGCGCGGCGAGCGCGGCGTCTCGCTCGGGAAGGGTCCCGGGGCCTAGCGCCCGCGCCCGCCGGAGCGCCGCTCGGGGGTCCCCGGTGGTCAGCGTCCGCTCCGCCGCCAGCCAGACCTCCCGGGGGTGGAAGGCGGACCCGGACGTCGCCAGGGCCGGATCCCCGGAGGCCACTCCGCCCGGGCCTGGATCGACGCCGCCGGCCAGCGCGCCGGCCCGGGGCCAGAAC
>CAKZOQ010000450.1 GCA_937136445.1 uncultured Gemmatimonadota bacterium | reverse complement strand
TCTTCGTGCAGGTAGGGGCGGAGGTGGACGAGGCAGGGGTGCAGCAGGCGGAGCTTCGGGCGCGCCGGGTGCTCCACGAGTCGGTCCGAGAGGGGCATGCGGGGACGGAGCCGGAGGTGTGGCGGGACTACTTCGAGCGGCTCTTCGTGGAGGCGGGGGTCCCGGAGGATGGGATGGTGGCGGCGGGGCAGCGGCTCCGGGAGGTGCATCGCAGCGACCACCTCTGGACCGGGGTGGCACCGGGGACCCACGAGACGCTGGAGGCGCTGGCGGGGGTAGGACACCGACTGGCGGTGATCTCCAACGCCGACGGCCGCATGGAAGCGCTCCTGGAGCGGGTCGGCCTCACCCGACACTTCGAGTTCGTGCTGGATTCGGAGGTGGTGGGGGTGGCCAAGCCCGACCCGGTCATCTTCCGGACGGCCACCGGACGCCTCGCCCTGGACGCCTCCGAGTGCCTCTACGTGGGCGATCTGTATCCGGTGGACTACCTGGGCGCACGAGGCGCCGGCCTGGACGCGGTCCTCCTGGACCCACTGGACATGCATGGCCAGCGGGCCGAGACGGTGGCGTCGCTACCGGACCTCCCCGCCTTCCTCGGCGTTGGCCCCACCCGCGACTCGTCCTAATGTTCTAGGCTGTCGCATTCCCCTTCTGAGGAGACACATGTCGCAAGAAGACCGGAAGATCAGGGTCCTGGTGGCGAAGCCCGGGCTCGACGGCCACGACCGCGGGGCCAAGGTCATCGCCAGCGCCTTCCGTGACGGCGGGTTCGAGGTCATCTACACCGGCCTCCACCAGACGCCGGAGATGATCGTCGCCGCGGCGATCCAGGAGGACGTGGACGTGGTGGCCATGTCCGTCCTTTCCGGCGCCCACATGACCCTCTTCCCACGGGTGAAGGGGCTCCTGGAGGAGGCCGGCGTCGATCACGTGCTCCTCACCGGGGGCGGCATCATCCCCGAAGAGGACATGGAAGCCCTGGAGGAGCAGGGCATCGGGAAGCTCTTCGGTCCCGGCACGCCCACCTCGGAGGCCATCGAGTACATCCGGGCCTGGTTCCAGGCCCAGGAGGCTGCCTGATGGCGGAGGCGTCCGCCTCAGGCCGCCTGGCCGACCTCTCCGAGGAGCTTCGGGAGCTCCGCGACACCCTCCGACAGGGTGGGGGGCCGCGACGCATCCAGCGGCAGCACGACCAGGGCAAGCTCACGGCCCGGGAGCGCGTGGCACTCCTCCTGGACGAGGACGCGCCGCAGGTGGAGATCGGGCTCCTGGTGGCCCACGACCAGTACGACGGCCAGGCCCCCGCGGCAGGGGTGGTCACCGTGGTGGGGCGCATCGAGGGCCGCGAAGCTGTCGTGGTGGCCAACGACGCCACCGTGAAGGCCGGGTCGTGGTGGCCCGAGACCATCACCAAGATCCTGCGGGCGCAGGAGATCGCCATGCGCTGCCGGATCCCCATCGTCTACCTGGTGGACTCGGCGGGGGTGAACCTGCCCTACCAGGGCGGTGTCTTCCCGGGGCAGTACGGCGCGGCGCGGATCTTCTACTACAACTCGGTGATGCGGCGCTACCTCAAGATCCCGCAGCTCTCGGCGGTCATGGGGCCCTGCATCGCCGGCGGTGCCTACCTCCCGGCCCTCTCCGACGTCATCCTCATGACCGAGGGGACGTCGTTCATGGGGCTCGGCGGGCCCAACCTGGTGAAAGGAGCCACCGGCGAGGTGGTGGAGGCCGAGGACCTGGGCGGCTCCAAGGTCCACACCCAGCTCAACGGCGTCGCCCACTACGAGGTGGAGGACGACGAAGCCTGCATCGAGAAGCTCCGCCAGCTCGTGAAGGAGCTTCCCCGGGAGGAGCGCCCGGTGGGCCGTCGGGAGGTCACCGACCCCAAGCGGTCCACCTACGAGCTCTACGATCTCCTCCCCGACGACCACCGGCAGCCCTACGACACCCACGAGGTCCTGGAGACCATCCTGGACGGCGAGGGCCTCGACGAGTTCCAGCCGGAGCACGCCCGGGAGATGATCTGCGGCACCGGCTTCATCGACGGCGTCCCGGTGGGCGTCATCGCCAACGCCCGGGGCATGATCAAGGACCCCAAGGGTGGTCGGCCGAAGTTCGGCGGGATCGTGTACACGGAGTCTGCGCGGAAGGTGGCCTACTTCATCGAGACCATGAACCGCCACGGCACACCCATCCTTTTCGTGCAGGACGTGTCGGGCTTCATGGTGGGCAGCGACGCGGAGCATTCGGGGATCATCCGCGCCGGGGCCCAGTTCGTGGAGGCCATGGCCACCGCGACGGTGCCCAAGCTGGTCCTCACCCTGAACCACGCCTCCGGCGCGGGCTACTACGCCATGGCGGGGCAGGGCTTCGATCCGGACTTCATTCTCTCCCTCCCCACCGGTCGGATGGGGGTGATGGAGGGCGAGAGCGCCGTCATGGCCCTCTTCAGCCGGCAGCTCGACGACCTCAAGAAGCAGGGCAAGGCGCCGGACGAGGACCTCACCACCCGCATGGACGAGGTCCGAGCCGAGTACGACCGACAGCTCGACGCTCGGTTCGCCGGCGCCCGGGGCTTCGTGGACGAGGTGGTCCTGGCGGAAGAGCTCCGGCCGTCGCTGGGGCTCCTGCTCCGGGCGGCCCTTCACAACCCCGGTCCCCACGTGGGGGCCTTCCAGCTGCCAGGAGCCTCACCCCTGGCGCCATCCACCACTCGACCGCCCGAACGGGCTACTTCATGACGGAACGAACCACGCTTCGAATCGGCAGCGGACAAGGTTTCTGGGGCGACGACCTGGAAGCTCCGGTGCGGCAGGTCGAGGGGGGTCCGCTGGACTACCTCATGATGGACTACCTCGCCGAGGTGACCATGTCCATCATGCAGAAGCAGCGGTCCCGGAATCCCGAGGCAGGCTTTGCTCGGGACTTCCCGCCGCTCATGGAACGCATCTTCGCCACCTGCGTGGAGAAGGGCGTCCGCGTGGTCACCAACGCCGGCGGCGTGAACCCCGAGGGGTGCGCCGACGCGTTGGTGGAGGCGGGCCGGTCGGCGGGGGTGGCCGGGAAGGCCAAGGTGGGCCTCGTCACCGGCGACGACCTCATGGACCGGCTGGACGACCTCCTCTCC
>CAKZOQ010000449.1 GCA_937136445.1 uncultured Gemmatimonadota bacterium | reverse complement strand
TGGGAGCCTCCCCGGTCATCGCCGCCGGAGGCAGCCTCGACCTCGATCTGCACCAACCGGGAGCGGATCTCCGACATCGGATGTCGGCAACTGCCCCGCGTGCGGACGAGGTTCGTCTCGCACCGGTTGCAACGGACGCACTCCACGAAGTCGATCTCCGGACCGCGGATGGCTCCCGTAGGGCAGTCCTGTTCGCACACCCGGCAGACCTGGCACTGCTCCACCCGACCGATGCGGCCCGGAGCCACGAAGGAGACCACGGCCAGCGCCGCCCCCAGGGGGCAGGCGTAGCGGCAGTAGAACCGGGGCACGAAGACCGCTCCCACCAGGAAGGCCCCGGCGATGAGCCAGAGGAGGAGGGAGCGGCTGGGAAAGAAGACCGTGCCGAAGGGCTCCACGTACTGGTAGAGGCTGGTCCGACTCCCCAGGAGCGCCGGTACCAGCACCAGGGCCAGCAGCCCGTACTTCACGCGAAGGCCCCGTCGGTGAAGGGCCTCCGGGACGCGGAGCTTCCACCCGTCGGGCACCACCCGGTCCAACACATCCTGGAGGGCTCCGAAGGGACAGAGGAACCCGCAGAAGACCCGTCCCCACACCAGGGTGGTGACGAGGGTCACGACCGCCAGGATCAGGAGGGAGAGGTCCCGGACGAAGACGGAGGGCCCGGTCCAGATGGCGGCGGTGAGGTGGGACACCGAGAGGAAGCCGGCGTCCAGGAACCCCAGGAAGACCAGGGTCGCGGCCAAGGAGACCCCCCGGAGCCAGGGCAGCTTCAGGAAGAAGGCGACCAGCGCCAGGAGGACCACCGCCCCCATCCCCGCCACCCGGGACCAGCGAGTGGAGGCGAGGGTGCGAGCCAACTCCGAGCTTTCGGAGCTCTGGAGGGCGCCCGGCGGGAGGAGGGCCGAATCGGTTAGGGGGCCGGGGGCTACCGGCGTCGCCTCGGCGGCGGAGTCCAGGGAGTGTGCGGAGGTATCGCTCGGTGGCCCGGTCGAGTCGAGGGAGGGCTCAGCGGGCGCCGCCGAGGGTCCCGCCTCCTCCGCGGGGTCGGCGGACGGCTCATCGTCCGGCGTCGAGTCGGGGAGGGAGGCCGGGGGCTCGGCGTCCGCAGGCGAATCGAGGTCGGGCTGGGCCGCCTCGACCGAATCGGGCGGCTCGGGCTCCGAGGCCCCGGCCTCGACGGTGGGCGAGGCCCGAGGTACGTCCGCTGTGGCCGCCACGGTCTCCGGCGGCCGCAGCGGGTCGAGGGCCACCGAGTAGTAGCCCTCATGGCCCTCCAGCGCATAGAGCAAGGAAAAGGGCCGGTCCCGATCCACCCGGGCGTCCAGGAGGAAGACCCCGTGAAGCACCGCGTTGCCCTCCACCCGACCCTCCTGCGCCCGTCCGAAGGAGTAGATCTGGCGCGGGAACAGGGGGATGGTGTCGCCCTCCTGGGCCACCGACCATCCCTGGTCGAGGAAGAAGCGGAGTCGGGGTCCTTCGAGAGCGTAGTAGAGCCACTCCGACGAGCTCAGCCCGATGCGCTCTTCCTGCTGGTGGCCGCGCTGGACGTTGTCCTCGCCCATGAAGAAGGCCGCCACCGAGTCGTCGGGCAGGTGGGTCAGGGAGATGTCGAGATGGCCATCTGGCGAATCGATGAGGATGCGCCGGAGGATGCCCCTGGTCTGCATGTCGAACCAGGAGAGCTCCTCGAGGGGCACGGGCCCGGTGGCCTCCGCCACTTCCATCTCGCCGGCGTAGGCCACGGCGACGCGCCGACTCCCGTCCCGGATGCCTCGAGCCAGTGCCCGGGTGCTGATGGTGGCCCGGGTGACCCGTTGCACGTCGCCGTTCACCTGGAAGGGGTCCTGCACCCCCTTCCCGGCGAACTGCTCCTGGACCCCGGGCCGTCGGAGGAAGTCCCCCATGCTGCTCCGGTACGACTCGGTGTAGTCGGTGACCCGGACCCCGGTGATGGTCCCGTCCAGGGCGAGCCCTACCACCGCCTGGACCGGCCCGCTGTACCCCATGGGCTCCGGGGGCACGTCTTCGGTGTGGAAGACGAAGCCCACCAGATCCCCGCCCCGATAGGCTCGGCGCACCGGAGGATCCCCCGCCGCCGGATCGAAGCGGTCGGCCGCCGGCAGGACCGCCCGAAGAAGCTCGTCGCCCACACCGTCCACGGTCTGCGCGCCTGCGGGAACGGTGCTCCCCAGGCAGGCGGCGAGCACCAGGGCGGCGAGACGAGCCGGGTTCACGGCTCGAGGGCCCCCGCCCCGGCCAGCTCTACCGCACGGGCGGCGGCGCCCAGCGCCGCGTCCGGGGACCCTTCCACCAGGCGGACTTCCAGACCCTGGAGGGCTTCCTCCAAGTGTCCACGGAGCGGTGCACCGGGGGAAAGGAGCCCTCCGGCCAGGGTCACCTCCGGGGGTTCGGGCCATGGGCCCAGAGCCCGCTCCAGAGCGGTGATGTGGGCCACCAGTTGGAAGACGGCGCCGCGGACCACCGCCGACGCGACGGCGTCGCCGTCGGCGGCCACCTCCACCACCAGCGGTGCGAGCCTCGCCACCGTCCGGCGTTCCGCCGTGGCGAGCCAGGCTACCACCTCGTGACCCGGCTTCTCCGCCTCGGCGCCGATTCCCAGCACCTCCAGGAGCGTGCCCCGGAGGCGGGTCGCGGGCCCTCGGCCGTCCTCGGCCTGGAGGACGGCCTGGAGGGCGGAGCGTCCCATGGAGTAGCCGCTCCCCTCGTCTCCCACGACCGGGCCCCACCCGCCTGCGCGGGCCGTGCGACCCTGAGCGCCCCGCGCCTGCGCCACCGAGCCCGTCCCCGCCACAAGGAGGATGCCCGCCCCCACGGGGAAGGACGCGTGGAAGGCCGCCCCCACATCGGTGCCCACCGCCACCCGGCGGGCGAGACCGGCCTCCTGCAGCCCCGCCTCCACGCCCTCGGAGTCGGCGGCTCGCCCGGCCCCGGCGAGCCCCGCCCAGAGGGCGTCCACCGGGCCCTCCACCCCCGCTTCGGCCAACGCCATCCTGCAGACCCGCACCACCTCCGACACCGCCGGCCCGTCGGCCTGCCCGTCCGCCACCGCCGGCCCTCCGGTGGTCCGGGCCAGCTCCCGCATTCCTTCGGGGAGCCCGCCGTCACCCGCCCCGTCGCTGTCCGGCACCTCCACGAGCACGGCGCGGGACCCGGTGCCTCCGCCATCCACGCCGAGGACGAGGCTCATGCGGTCTCCCGCCGCCACACCGTCCCCAGGACCACCCCCGTCGCCAGGGTGAGCAGGCTTCCCACGGGCACGTACCAGGGCCAGGCCATGGAGCTCTGCAGGAGGACCACCGTCCCGATCCCCACCACCATCGCCACCATCACCGCACGCTGATCCGGCCCTCGGGTGAGGACCCCCAGGAAGAAGGCGCCCAGGAGCCCGCCGTACACCAGCGAGGCGATGGCCAGCGCAGCCTCCACCGCCGAGGTCCGGGTGGAGAGGGGGATGAACAGGATGGCGCCTCCCACCAGGAGCGCGGCCCACACCAGGGTGAAGGCCTTCCCAGCTCGGAGGATGCGGGCGTCGTCGTCCTCGGCGCCGGCCAGGGGCGCCCAGTAGTCGTAGGCGGTGGCCGAGGCCAGCGAGTTGATGGACGAGGAGAGGGAGGACATGGCCGCGGCGAAGACCCCGGCGATGAGGAGCCCGGTGAGGCCGGCGGGCAGCTCCTCCACCAGGAAGCGGGCGAAGATCTCGTCCGAGGAATCGAAGGACCGTCCCTGATAGAAGGCCCAGAGGCCGAGCCCGACCAGCAGGAACAGGAGGAACTGGACCACCACCGCCAGCCCCGAGCCCACCAGCGCCCGCTGGCTGGAGCGCAGGTCCCGGCAGGTCAGGAGGCGCTGGACGATGAGCTGGTCGGTGCCGTGGGAGGCCATCGAGAGGAACCCGCCGCCCAGGACCCCGGCCCAGAGGGTGTAGGGAGTCTGGAGGTCGAAGGAGAGGTCGAGCCAGGTGAGCTTCCCCGCCGTGGAGGCGTCGGCGAGGATCTGGCTCCAGCCTCCCGGCACGCCACCTTGAAGCGCCACCATGGCCGCCACGGCGCCGCCCAGATAGAGGATCATCTGGACGACGTCCACCCAGACCACCGCCTTGATCCCCCCGAAGTAGGTGTAGACCACGGTGAGGAGGCCGATGACGGCGATGCTCGCCGGGTAGGGCCACCCGGTGATGAGGGCCAGGGGGATGGCGGTGGCGAAGAGCCGCACCGAGTCCGCCAGGAGCCGGGTCACCATGAAGATGGCCGAGGTGAACCGGCGGGTGCCGATGCCGAACCGGTTCTGGAGGAGCTGGTAGGCGGTGGAGAGCTCGCCCCGGTAGTAGGCCGGCAGGAGGAGGGCGGCGACGGCGAGGCGCCCCACCAGGTAGCCGATGGTGAGCTGCAGGAAGGTGAGGCCGCCCAGGTAGGAGACGCCGGGGATGGAGAGGAAGGTGAGGGTGCTGGTCTCGGTGGCCACCACCGAGAGCATGACCGCCCACCACGGCAGGTTCCGGCTTCCCAGGAAGTAGTCGGTGCCACCGGTCTGGCCCCGGCCCAGCCATGCACCCCATGCGGTGGTCGCCAGCAGGTAGACCACCAGGACGCCCAGGTCCAGCGAGGTGAAGGCCTGGCTCACCGGCCCTCCGTCACGACTTCACCCCGGGGATGGGACCCATGGGCTCCCGGGAGGGGCGCAGGTTTCGTCCGATCCAGACGAAGCACACCGCCGCCAGACCCAGCAGGAACACACCCATCCCGGTGGCCCCGAAGAGGAGCTGCCCCACCCCGAAGAGGGAGGCGTAGACCGAGACCACCCCCGCCACCCAGTTGGTCCAGTTCAGGGGCCCGCCGTCCATGGGCTCGCCGCCGAGTCCCAGGCTCGCCGAAATCCGCCCCCACCCCTTCCCCCCGGGCCGCACCCGCAGGTAGAAGGCCCGGAGGAGCTCGTCGTCTTCCGGGCGGGTGAGGAAGGTGGCGCTGAGCCAGACGATGGTGGAGCCGCCCACCGTCGCCAGCATGATCCAGGCCCACTGCTCCGGGTCGTCGGGGTCGAGGCCCACCCCGAACCAGAGGACCACGCTGAAGATGAGGGAGGCCACCATGGCGCTGATCTCGGACCAGGCGTTGATGCGCCACCAGTACCAGCGGAGGATGAGCACCAGCCCCGTCCCGGCACCGATGGCCAGGAGGAAGCGCCAGGTGCCCTCGATGGAGTCCAGGAAGTAGGT
>CAKZOQ010000448.1 GCA_937136445.1 uncultured Gemmatimonadota bacterium | reverse complement strand
GGACCCGGTCGTAGATGGGCTTCAGGCGGGGCCACAGATGGGGGTGCATGTCCTCCACCCGGCGCCCCAGGTGCGCCTCCCGCTCGATGTCGTTGAGCTCCGCCAACCGGTGGTTGATGATCCGGTAGCGGTAGTCGGGGTCCAGGAAGGCGAAGCCCACCGGAGCGTCCCGGACCAGCGCCGTGAGGAGTTCGAGGGCCCCAGGGCGGGGGGCGGCATCGTCCGAAGGGGCGTCGGAGGGAGCGTCCGGGGGAGGCGTCGCCATGGGTGTGCGGCAGGGGAGGAAGCGTGCTTCTCTGGGAATGTAAGGGTCTCCGGGGGCTTCGTCGCCCCTGCCGGAGGTCGGGGCCCCGTCAGTCCGGCGCCGGTTCGGCGTAGGGGTCGTCCGCGAAGGGATCGATGGGGATGCCCTCGGGGCCGAACTCCAGCGTGCCCGGGATCACCTCTTCGTCCGGTTCGCGGCGGGCCAGGGTGTGCCCTTCGAAGCGAAGCTCTGCGGCGACCTGGAGGGTCCCGGCCCGCACCGATCGGAAGCGTCCGTCCCGGATGGTGAGGACGGCGCCCTCGAAGGTGAAGGTGACCTCCGCCTCGAAGCGAAGGGTGGCCAGCACCGTGCCTCCGGCCATGACGTCCACCTCCGGCTCCACCACCGACCGTGCGACGTGATCGGCCAGCGGGACTTCGGTCTCGGTGCCCGGGGGGTAGTCCTCGATGTCCCGGTACTGCCGGAAGGGCTCGTAGCGCTGCCACGCCGAGGCCAGGAGCCGGGGTACGGGGACGTCCATGGCCTCCCGGACCATGCGGGCCACCCGGTGTTCCGACCCGTCCTCGGCGGTCCGGGGGAGGACGTCGTCGAGGGTCCGGCGGACGAGGGTCGCCCACCCCTCGGCCTGCTCGTCGTCCTCCGTGGCCTGCTCGAGACGCTCCTGCAGCGCCGTGGCCAGAAGGTCGCCCAGGGTGAGGGAGGAGGCGGAGGTGGGAGCGGTGTCGGCCGTCATGAGGCGTCGTTCCGGTCCGGTGGTAGGAGGTCGGGGGCGTCTCCCAGGTCGACGCGGGAACGGATGCTTCGCGGCGGACGGGCTCGGAGGGAGAGGGCGAAGTCCGGGAGGAGCGGGCCCTCCACCTCCACCGACCCCCTGGGAGGGCGACGGACGGGGCGAAGATCCAGCTCCTCGGCGGGCGGCGGATCGTCCGGTTCCTCGGGGTCGTCGGGCTTCGACCTGTCCTTCGAGGACCCTCTGGCTGCGCCGACCCGGCGGAGTCGAAGGAGGGCCCAGAGGAGGGCGAGGCCCACGGGAAGGCCCCAGATCCGCCATCCCCGCAGAACCCGGCCAGGCAGCCAGGTGGTGGGGACCGCCTGGGCCTGGAGGGTGAGGAGGATAGGCGTGCCCGGCGACACGGCCGTGCCGGGGGAGGGGAACTGGTCCGCCACCAGCAGTCCCTCCCCTCGGATCTCCACCTCGGTCAGGCCCGCCGCCTGAAGCATCGCGAGGGCGTCCTCTCCACTCATCTCTACCACGTCGGGCACGGCCACGCGCTCGGGCTCGTCGTCGGAGACACCGCTGGCCACGTCCAGCCGTACGCTGCCGCCGACGGCGAGCTCGATGCCGGGAGAGGGCCACTGCCCGACCACCATCCCGGCGCTGGCCTGGGCCGGGACCAGCTCTACGATCCCCGGCATGAGCTCCACCCCCAGCAACCGCCCTTCCGCCTCCTCCAGCGCCAACCCCACGAGGGTCGGGACCGCCACCCGTTCCGGTTCGGGGATGGCGGCGGCGACGGTGAGGTCCACCGGGCTTCCTTCGTCCACCCGGGAGCCGGCCGCCGGCGACTGGCCCAGCACCGTTCCCCTGGGCTGCGTAGAGGGGGTGGGGGCCAGGGAGGCGGCCTGAAGTCCCACCGCAGCCAGCGTCGCCTCCGCTTCGGGCAGGGGGAAGCCCACGACGTCGGGGACCACCAGGCGGAGGCCGCGGGAGACGGCCACCGCCACCGGCGTCCCGGGATCCACGAGCTCTCCGGCCACCGGCTTCTGCTCCACCACCGTGCCCGCCGGGTCCGAGGCGTCCACCCGCGCCACGGGGCCCAGGGCGAGCCTCGCCACCTCCAGGAGGGTCCGGGCCTCGTCCAGGGTCCGGCCCACCAGAGACGGAGTGGCGAACTCCGCGCGGTCGTCTTCAGGGGGCCGGGCGATCCCCCGGGCGATCCAGAGGGCCGCGGTGACCGTCGGGTCCACCGACGATCCAGCTCCCGGGTACTGGCGGGCCACGGTGCCGGGGGCGAGGGAGCCGTCGGTAGGGACGGAGACTGAATCCAACCGAGCCACCTGGAGCCCCACCGTCGACAGCGCCCGCACCGCCTCCTGAAGCGACTGGCCCCGCACGTTCGGCACCACGGGGGTGGCCTGGTCCACGCTCACCACCAGATCCACCACCGTCCCGGGCTGCACCGCCGTGCCTCCCGCTGGGCTCTGGCGAAGGATGGTCCCGCTGGGCGCCTGGCTGCCCACCCGCGTGGTCACCGAGGGGAGCTTGAGCAGCTCCAGGATCTTGAGTCCCTCCCGGAGGTGGCGGCCTCTCAGGTCCGGCAGCGTGTCCGAGGCCCGGGGCTGGACCCGGGTAGGATCCACGGCCATCTCCAGGGTTCGGCCCCGCAGGACGTCCCGGAAGACCCCGGAAATCGAGGAGGAGGTCCGGTTCACCCAGAGCCGGACGGTGGTGGGCACCACGGCACGGGTGCCGGCGGCAGGCTCCTGGCGCACCACCACCCCGGACGCCACGCCCTGGACCACCGTGTCCGAGAGGGCGACGGGGCCCACTCGGCTGCGCTGGACGAGGGCCTCGGCCTCGGAGACGGGCCGGCCCGTCACCTCGGGCACCGGGAGGCGCACGAGGTCGTCCTGGGCCTGGAGTGGCGCGGCCGTCCCCAACGCGAGAACGAAGAGCGCGGTGAGAAGGATCATGCCCGTCCCCCCCGCGGTCGGGCGGGTGGAGGATGAAGGAGGTAGGAGGACCCCTGCAGGCGATGCTTCCAGGGTACGGCCTCGCCCGGGGCCGCGGCAAGCCTCCCCGGGATCTCCTCGCCCGCTTGCCGGTGTCGGCCATTTGTATAAGCCTTGTATAGGAAAATTCCTCACGTTCCATGGAGTCCGCATGATCGATCCCATCCCCCCGGTGGCCGAGGTCCTCGTGGTGGGGGCCGGACTGGCCGGTCTCACCTGCGCCCGCAGGCTTCAGCGGGAAGGGGCCGATGTCCGCGTGCTGGAGGCGTCGGACGGGGTGGGAGGCCGGGTGCGCACCGACGAGGTGGACGGCTTCCTTCTGGACCGAGGCTTCCAGGTCATCCTCACGGCCTATTCCGAGCTCCAGGCGGAGGTGGACCTGAAGGAGCTGGATCCCCAGCGCTTCGAACCGGGGAGCCTGATCCGGGCGGGAGATGCCTTCCTCCGGCTGGCCGACCCCTGGCGGGCACCCTGGACCGCCCTCTCGTCGGCCCTGGCACCGGTGGGCACCATGAAGGACAAGCTCAAGGTGGCCAGTCTTCGCAGGGAGGTGCTGAGCGCGACGCCGGAATCCTGCCTGGGCGGTCGGGACGACATCACGACCATGGAATACCTCCGCCGCCAAGGCTTCAGCGGGGGCTTCATCGAGCGCTTCTTCCAGCCCTTCCTGGGCGGGGTCTTCCTCGATCCGGAGCTGGAGACCTCCGCCGCCGTCTTCCGCTACCTCTTCCGGTGCTTCGCCGACGGCGACACCATCGTGCCCGCCCACGGCATGCAGGCCCTCCCGGACCACCTGGCCCGCCCCCTCATCGCAGAGGGCCGTCTCACCCTGAACGCCCAAGTCAAGGCAGTGGGGCGCTCCGGGGTCGAGCTGGAGGACGGTCGCCGACTGCGGGCCGAGCGTGTGGTGCTGGCGGTGGACGGCACCACGGCCCATCACATGGTGGACCGGCCGCCGGTGGCATGGCACCCCACGGTCACCACGTACTTCGCCGCGCCGGAGCCGCCGCTGGACGAGGCCCTCCTGGTCCTGGACGGAGAGCATGGAGGGCCGGTGAACCACCTGGCGGTCATGGACCGGATCGCCCCGAACTACTCGCCCTCGGGCCGGCACCTGGTGGCCGCCTCGGGGGTGGGACCCCGGCATGACCCGATCCGCTTCGAGCGGGAGGCGGAGACCCAGCTCATGCGGTGGTTCGGCGGCGCGGTGCGGCACTGGGAGGTGCTGCGGAGCTACGAGATCCCCCGGGCGCTGCCGCGGACGGATCCGGGTCAGGTCGGGCGACCGGATGCGCCTCGAGAGGCGGAGGGCGTCGTCCTCGCCGGAGACTACCTGGAGTTTGGTTCCATCCAGGGCGCCATGGCCTCGGGGCGGAGGGCGGCGGAGGCCGTGCTGGGCGTCCCCGTGTGATCGGTTGCCAGGGCTTCCGGGGGCCTGCATCCTCCGGGGGCCCTCCTCCCTCCAACCTCTACAGGCCCTCCATGTCACGATCCTCTCCTGCCCGACTCCGCCGGTCGTCCACGGCGATGGGTCGTTCCGTCGCCGCCCTCCTCCTGGCCACCGCCCTTCCGGTCGGGCTTCAGGGGCAGGACGCCCGGCTCCCGGCGGATACCGCCCTCGTCTCCGAGCACCAGGTGACCATCCGGGGCCAACAGATCCCCTACCGGGCCACCGTAGGCACCCTCCCCGTCTTCGGAGAGGACGGCGAGGCCATCGCATCCCTGCTCTACACCTTCTACGAGCGGACCGACGTCGCCGACGACCCGAACCGGCCGCTCTCCATCTCCTTCAATGGGGGGCCGGGGTCCGGGTCGCTCTGGATGCATCTGGGCTACACCGGGCCCAAACAGCTCATCATCGACGACGAGGGCTACCCCGTGCAGCCCTTCGGCGTCCGGGACAACCCCAACTCGGTGCTGGACGTCACGGACATCGTCTTCGTGAACCCGGTGAACGTGGGCTTCAGCCGCATCCTCGGCGATGCCGACCGGAGTCACTTCTTCGGGGTGAACGAGGACATCGAGTACCTGGCGGACTGGATCGGCACCTTCGTGAGCCGGCACGACCGCTGGCCGAACCCCAAGTTCCTCATCGGCGAGAGCTACGGAACGAACCGGGTCTCCGGCCTGGC
>CAKZOQ010000447.1 GCA_937136445.1 uncultured Gemmatimonadota bacterium | reverse complement strand
CGCCTCGTCCACGAGGCGGGACAGGGTCTCGGGGGAAAGATGCTGGTTCATGCTTCTGCTCCGCGTTCCATGGGGGACGCAGTCGTAGGTTCGTTCAGCGCGACGAGCATCTCACGCATCTTGGCGCGCGCCTTGAAGAGCTGGGACTTGGAGGTGCCGGTAGCGACGCCCAGGACGTTGCCGATCTCCTCGTGGGTGTACCCCTCCACGTCGTGGAGGATGAGGACCTGCCGCATCCCCTCGGGGAGCCGGTCCATGGCTTCCTCCAGCCGCTCCCGGAGGAGGGTATCCCCGCCCCGAGGGCCCACGGGGATCTGATCGGGCATGGGAGCCACCCGCCTTTCGCGGGTGTCGGCCTTTCGCACTGCCTGGAGCGCGGCGTTCACCGCGATCCGGTGCAGCCAGGTGCTGAATCGGGCGTCCCCCCGGAAGGTGGGAAGGGCCCGCAGCGCCCGGATCCACGCCTCCTGGGCGTAGTCCTGGGCCAGCATGTCGTCGCCTGCGATGCGGCGGACCACGGCGTACACCCGTGGGGAGAACCGTTCGTAGAGGGCCCGGATGGCCCCGGCGTCTCCCTCGGCGGCTTGCTGGATGAGCTGGCGTTCGTTCATCGGCGGATGCGGGATGTCCCGGGTGGGGCGGCCGGAGCGGCCATGGTCCTCTTCATCCCGGTGAGATGCGAACAGGGGGGGAGAGGGTTGCCCTCGCCGTCGCCGACCCCGAAGCTCCGGACCCGGGAACCCGGCGAATCGAACCGACGAGCTTCGGCCCGCTTCCTGCAATCCTCTCCCTCCACGTGAACCCCCACAAGGACGAACGCGTCCATGGACGACGGATCCACCCTCCCCGGCGCCAGCCACCTCGAGTGCACCTGGACCGGCGAGACCTTCGAGAGCGAAGCCCTGCAGGGCCTTTCTCCCGTGGGAAAGCCCCTTTTCGCCCGCTATGACCTGGCGGCGCTGCGGGACCGCTTCACCCCCGAGTCGCTGGAGGGCCGACGGCCGGATCTGTGGCGCTACGAGGAGGTCCTCCCGGTGCGGGACCGCCGGTACCAGGTGCAGCTCGGGGAGGGTTGGACCCCACTCGTGGATGCGCCCAGGACCGCCAAGCGGCTCGGGGTACGTCGCCTCCTGGTGAAGAACGAGGGCATCAACCCCACCGGGTCCTTCAAGGACCGAGGGTTGGCCCTGGCCGTCTCCCGGGCGTGGGAGCTGGGCGCCGAGGAGCTGGCGCTGCCTTCGGCGGGGAACGCCGGCAGCGCGGCATCCGCCTATGGGGCCGCCGCTGGTCTGCCCGTCCATGTGGTGGTGCCCCAGGACACGCCGGCGCCCATCCTGGAAGAGATCCGGGCGTTCGGCTCGGACCTCCAGCTCCTGGACGGCCTCATCAACGACTGTGGCGAGGTGGTGAAGAAAGGCGTGGAAGAGAAGGGCTGGTGGCCTCTCTCCACCCTGAAGGAGCCCTACCGTGTAGAGGGGAAGAAGACCATGGGCTACGAGCTCTTCGAGCAGCTCGGTGGCCGCCTCCCCGACGCCATCGTGTACCCCACCGGCGGAGGCACCGGGCTCATCGGGATGTGGAAGGCCTTCCACGAGATGGAGGAGCTGGGCTGGATCGGTTCGGAGCGTCCCCGGATGATTTCCGTGCAGTCGGCCGGGTGCGCTCCCATGGTCCGGGCCTGGGAAGAGGGCGCCGAGGAGGCGGACCTCTGGGAGAACGCGACGACCTACGCGTCGGGCCTTCGGGTCCCGGGGGCGGTGGGCGACTTCCTGATCCTGCGGGCCCTCCGGGAGTCCGGAGGCGGAGCCGTGGCGGTGAAGGACCACGTCATGGCCGAGTGGGTGGCGAAGCTCGGAGCGGACACCGGCATCTTCGCGGCGCCGGAGGGTGGTGCTGTCGCCGCTGCCGTCCCTCCCATGATGGAGCAGGGAATCATCGATCCAGACGACGAGGTGGTGCTCTTCAACACCGGGAGTGGCCTGAAGTACGTCGGGATGACCCCGGTGGATTGAGGCGCGCGTGTACCGCTTCCTCTGGGCCCTCTTCTGGGGCGGACTCACGGCGCTCCTGGTCTACGCCGGGCTCCGACTGCGGGTGCGCCTGCACCGGCGCTTCGCCGGAGACGATCCCCGGGTGGACGACGATGCCGTCCGCACCATCCTGGAGACGGGTCGACTGGTGACCACCGAGGACGAGCCGCTGGACCTGGAGGAGATCGAGGAGGAGGAGCGGCGCTTCTGGTCCGAGACCTGGGACGAGCCGGACGAGTGGTAGCGCCCGAGGGGCGGGTCCCGGGATCCTCGGACAGGCCGCTAGCGGCTCCAGCGGTAGTAGAGACCCGGGAGAGGGACGAAGCGGCGGTTGAGGGGCAGGTCGTCCTCCGGGTCGGTCCGCCGAGCCCAGAGGGCGCGGTTGACGCTCAACGCCGCACCCATGTAGTGCCCCTCCGAGGCTCGCCAATCCACCCCGATGGGGGCACGCAGAACCGCCGCCATCCCCAGCCGCTCCCCGTCCCGCGGAGGCGGGGCGCTCACGAGCCAGAGGCCGAGCCCCAGATAGGGTCGCAGGGCGCCGGGACCGAAGTACTCCTTGCCCACCACCGAAACGCTGAGGTCCCGGAAGGCCCAGGTCCCCACCGTGACCTCCACGCTCCGGGCGTCGTCGAAGTACTCCACCACGAAGCCCACCGTGCTGATGCCCCCGAAGGTGAGGCCGATGCGCACGCCGTCTCCGGCGTCGGGTCCCTGGGCCGCCAGCGCGCCCCTGAGGGTGGAACCGGGGGACAGAGCCAGGAGCCCCAGCAGGAGGATCGTCGTGGTGCCCAGCACCCGCGGAAGGGTCGCACGCCGCCGGAGGGTGGTGGCGGGAGGGTGCGACGGGGGTCGGGAAGGGCGGGGTCGGATCATGGCCGCCGGAGTATAGGCCCGGCCCCGGCCCGGGTCCACGGTGGGTGGAGTGGGTGGCGGGCCGCCGTCGGCGTCTGCCTTCTGACGCTTCTGGCCGGGTGCGCTCCGCCGGACACCCCGCCGGCGCTCGAGGATCGCATCCCCGGCGCCGTCCTGGAGTGGCTCGCCCCGGACACCCTCCGGACCACCCGCCTCGGCGCCGGCGTCCACTACAGCTATCTCTGGTCGGCGGAGGGCCCCTGGGCGGTCCACGCGGTGCAGGCGGAGCTCCGACGCTGCGACCTGGGGCTCCGGACCCTCCGGGCCGAGGCCCGAGAGGCCGGCGGGGTAGGGCGGGAGCCGGTGAGCTCCATGGTCCACCGCTCGGAGGAGGCGGTCCTCGCCGCGGTGAACGCCGATTTCTTCACGCCCGAGGGCGCGGCCCTGGGAAGCGAGGTGGTGGACGGCGCCGTCACCGTCGCCCGGGCCCGACCCGGCGTGGCCTGGCGTGGGGACGAGCTTCCGTGGATCGGGGCCGTGCGGTTGGAAGCCGACTCGCTGCGCACCGGCTGGGGCATCTCCCGTGAGGTACCGGCTCGTGGCCAGGGGATGGTGGGGGGCTTTCCCGAGCTCCTGGATCGCGGGCGTCCGGTGGGGGACCTGGGGGTGGCCGAGCGACCGGGCTTCGCCGGGTCCCGCCACCCCCGATCCGCGGTTGCAGTGGACGAGGACACCGGCCGCCTCTGGCTCGTGGTGGTGGATGGTCGGCAGCCGCCCTACTCGGTGGGGATGACCCTTCCGGAGATGGTCCGACTCCTCGAGGCTCTGGGCGTCGAGGAGGCGCTCAACCTGGACGGCG
>CAKZOQ010000446.1 GCA_937136445.1 uncultured Gemmatimonadota bacterium | reverse complement strand
CCCGGATGCTGTCGTAGTCCGCCTCGTGGTTGCTCTTGGAGAAGATCCAACCCACATGCGAATACCAGAACCCGTGGTGACGGGGCGAATGGACGTCGTGCTCGGTGTCCGAATGCAGGTGGTGGTAGCGGTGCACGGACGCCCACCACAGCGCACCCTTCTGCGCCGAGGTCTGGGCCA
Organism: uncultured Gemmatimonadota bacterium; assembly: GCA_937136445.1. GTDB lineage: Bacteria > Gemmatimonadota > Gemmatimonadetes > Longimicrobiales > Gaopeijiaceae > JAJCZZ01. The sequence continues at coordinate 3,955 of CAKZOQ010000446.1, read as the reverse complement.
GGAAGGCCAGGACGAATTGGAAGACCCGGCTCGTCTTGTAGGACCGATGGGAGAAGTAGCGGTGGAAGCCGCCGGTGATGGCGAACATCCGGACGACGTAGAGGATGACACACATCCACACCGCGTAGGCCGGGAAGCCGGTCCACACTACGCCGAGGGCGGCCAGGTGGACGCCGATGAAGGGGATGGTGCGCGGGTAGACGATGTCGTCGTGGGCGTGTACGTGCTCGTGCTCGTGGGCCACGGCGGCTCGGTTCTCCATTTGGGGCGGGCAAAAAAGATCGCGGCGAAGCTACTCACCTGCCGCGGATGCGGCCAGCGGGACGGCGGCCACGAATACCTCGGATAAAGATAACCCGATCCGGCGGGGGACGTTCAACCCCCTGTCGAAACCAGCCGGTTTGAACGGCCCTTGGTCCACGGTCCGGATCGATGTATGTTCGTATCTGAATCCATGAATATGACATCCGCCCCCGCCATCCTGGACCAGCTTTCCGCCCTGGGGGACGAGACGCGCATCCGTCTTCTCGTCCTTCTGGAGCGGAGCGAGTTCACGGTATCTGAGCTCTGCGCCGTCCTCCAGATCCCCCAGCCCACCGTGAGCCGGCACCTGGGCAAGCTCGCCGAGGACGGCTGGGTGGCCCATCGCGCCGAAGGGCGCAACCGTCACTACCGAGCCACCGGGGGACCCGACGAGGCGTCCCGGGAGCTCTGGCGGGTGGTCCGGGACAACGTCGGTGGATCCGGAGTCTACGCTCGGGATGCCGAACGGGCCCGGGGGGTCATGGCGGAGCGCCGCCGCCGGTCCGCCGAGTTCTTCGCCGCCTCCGCCGAGCGATGGGACCTCCTCCGCACCGACCTCTTTGGAGGGCGGGCTGAGTGGCTCCCCCTCTTCGGGCTCCTGGACCCCTCCTGGACGGTAGGGGACCTGGGCACCGGCACCGGAGGTTTCGCCGCCCTACTGGCACCCTTCGTGGGCTCGGTGGTGGGCGTGGATCGTTCCGCCGAGATGCTGGAAGCCGCCCACGACCAGGTGGGAGACGTTCCCGGCGTAGAGCTCCGGCAGGGCCATCTGGAGGATCTCCCGGTGGAGGACGGCGAGCTGGACCTCGCCGTCCTCAGCCTGGTCCTCCACTACATCGTGGAGCCGGAGACCGTCCTGGCCGAGGCCCACCGTGCCCTCCGGTCGGGCGGTCGCCTCCTCGTGGTGGACATGCGCGCCCACGACCGCGGCGTCGAGTACGCCGAGGAGATGGGCCACGTCTGGCCAGGGTTTCCCCCGGATCGGATGCAGGCCCTCCTGGAGGGCGCCGGCTTCCACCACGTTCGCGTCACCCCGCTGCCGCCGGATCCCGAGGCGGCGGGTCCTCTACTCTTTCTCGCGGTCGCCACGCGACCCTGAATCCCGAACCCCGAGCACATCCATGAGCACCACGCTTCGTACCGAAGACGAACTCCGTGACACCACCCAGGAGGCCCGCCCTCCCTACAAGGTGAAGGACCTTTCACTGGCCGAGTGGGGCCGCAAGGAGATCCGCCTGGCCGAGCAGGAGATGCCCGGCCTCATGGCCGCCCGGGAGGAGTACGGTCCGGACCGGCCGCTGGCGGGGATGAAGGTCATGGGCTCGCTGCACATGACCGTCCAGACCGCCGTCCTCATCGAGACGCTGGTGGAGCTCGGCGCCGACGTGCGCTGGGTCTCCTGCAACATCTTCTCGACCCAGGATCATGCCGCCGCCGCCACGGTGGTGGGTCCGGACGGCACGCCGGACGACCCCCAGGGTGTCGCCGTCTTTGCCTGGAAGGGCGAGACGCTGGAGGAGTACTGGTGGTGCACCGAGCAGGCGCTGGAGTGGCCCGACGGCTCCGGGCCGGACCTCATCGTGGACGACGGCGGCGACGCCACCCTTCTCCTCCACAAGGGCGTGGAGTTCGAGAAGACGGGTGAGGTGCCGGACTTCGACGCCGAGTCCGACCCGGAGGAGTGGGGGGTCATCCTGGACCTTCTCCGCCGCTCCCTGGCGCGGGACGACGAGCGCTTCCACGGACTGGTGGAGAACGTCCGCGGGGTCTCGGAGGAGACCACCACCGGCGTCCATCGGCTCTACGAGATGGAGCGGGACGGCACCCTGCTCTTCCCGGCCATCAACGTCAACGACTCCGTCACCAAGTCCAAGTTCGACAACCTCTACGGCTGCCGGCATTCGGTGGTGGACGGGCTGAACCGCGCCACCGACGTCATGATCTCCGGCAAGGAGGCCGTGGTCCTGGGCTACGGTGACGTGGGCAAGGGGTGCGCCCAGGCGCTCCGCGGGCAGGGTGCCCGGGTCGTCGTCGTCGAGATCGACCCCATCTGCGCGCTCCAGGCCGCCATGGAGGGCTTCCGGGTCCTCCGCCTGGACGACGTGCTGGAGACGGCCGACATCTTCATCACCGCCACCGGAAACAAGGACATCATCACCGCCGAGCACATGGCCCGCATGAAGGACAAGGCCATCGTCGCCAACATCGGCCACTTCGACAACGAGATCGACATGGTCGGTCTCAAGAAGGTGGACGGGATGGAGCGGGTGAACATCAAGCCGCAGTACGACGAGTTCCGCTTCCCCGACGGCCACTCGGTGCTCATCCTCGCCGAGGGTCGCCTCATGAACCTGGGGTGCGCCACCGGCCATCCGAGCTTCGTCATGAGCGCCTCCTTCACCAACCAGGTCATCGCCCAGCTCGAGTTCGCCACCAACGCGGCGGCCTACGAGACGCGGGTCTACGTCCTGCCCAAGAAGCTGGACGAGAAGGTGGCCCGCCTGCACCTGGATCAGCTCGGCGCGAAGCTCACCGAGCTCAGCGACGAGCAGGCCGCCTACATCGGGGTGGATCCCGCCGGGCCCTACAAGCCCGACCACTACCGCTACTAGGCATCAACGGCCCGGCTCGCCGGGTCGTGCGGCATCGACGGGGTCGGAGGCCGGGAGGCGTCCGACCCCGTTCGTGCATCAGGGGGCGCTACCAGCGCTCTGCGAGGTCCCGGATGACGTCTTCCATCGAACGCGCCGGGCGACCCAGGAGGCGTCCGAGCGTCGGGTCCACCTCTTCGGCCTGGCCGAAGCGAAGCCCGACGTGCAGCGCCGTCTGGACCAGCGCCTGCCCCCAGCCCAGGCCGCGACGCCGCAGGTGGAGGAGGTAGCCCGGGATGGAAGCCGGCTCGTACCGGATGGACCGCCGCAGCGCTCCCGACAGGAGTGTCGCCACCTCCGCGAAGGTGTAGGCGCGGGGCCCGGTGAGTGTCCACGCCCGCCCGTCGTGAGCCTCCGGATCCATGAGCGCGTCGGCCGCGACCTCACCGACGTCCCGGAGGTCCACGAAGGCCACCCGGCCGTCGCCGGCGGGCAGGTACAGGCGGTCGTCCTCCCGAATGTCGTCGAGGTACGCAGAAAGGAGGTTCTGCGCGAAGAAGCCAGGACGAAGGAGGGTCCAGCCGTCCGGCCCGGTCCGCAGCACCTCCTCCACGGCGTGATGAGGGATCCAGCGGAGACGCTCGGCCCCTGCCACCGACAGGAAGACCACGGGCCCGGCCCCGGCCTCCCGCACCGAGTCCACGAAGGGCACGAGGGTGGAGGCCGTGTCAGAGATCGCCGGTGGACGCAGGAGGAAGACGCCACGACACCCCTCCAGCGCCGCCGCCCACCCGGAGGGATGGTGGAAGTCGAAGGCGGCGGGAGCCACCGCACCCCGAACGCCCAACCGGCCAGGACGACGAGCCGCCAGGCGCACGGGGGCACCCCGGCGCTCCAGGGCACCGGTAACTGCCCGCCCGACCTGACCGGAGGCCCCCGTGACGAGGACGGGAGGGCGCCCGGGTGTCCTCCCAAACGACTCCACCGACCTCCCTCGTGGAGCTAGGCGGTCCCCATGTACCCCGGAGCGGGACCGTCCACCGGGAGTCCCGGAATCTGCC
>CAKZOQ010000445.1 GCA_937136445.1 uncultured Gemmatimonadota bacterium | reverse complement strand
TTGAGGGCCGCCGCCGACTCCAGCGACATCTCCTCCCAGCTCCACCCCTCCAGCGCCATGGCCGACGACATGCCGGAGATGAGCCCGCCTCCGGGGGTCGTGAGGGTGGTGAGCACCCCCTGGGAGCGCGACGTACCTATGTGCCGGCTCTCAGCGTTCACCGCCAGGTCGGCCCGGACGTTGGGATTGAAGTCGCCGACCTCGTTCACGTCGTTGGACATGTCCACGGCGCCGATCTCGGCGATGCCTACGGTGGAGTAGGCGTCGATGAGCCCCGGGTAGATGTGCTTGCCGGTCACGTCTACCACGCGGGTCCCTGCCGGGATCTCCACGTCGGCCCCCACCTCGGTGATGAGGCCGTCCTCGAAGACGATGGTGCCGTTCTCGATGACGCCGTTGGTGACGGTGTGGATGGTGGCTCCCTGGAGCGCGATGCGCTCGCTCTGCTCGGGGACCGTCATGCGCACCTGGGCCGTCAGCGAGGCGGGCAGGGTGAGGAGGCCCCAGAGGGCTGCGGCGCAGAGGAGGCCGGCCCAACCAGCCGTGCGGCCGGCGGGGATGGGGGACGGTGCTCCGACGTTCCGGTCGTGGATGTGCATGATCAGTTCCTCTCCGCTGTGGTGCCGTTGCCGCGCTGGTTCTGGCTGGCGGTCAGGACCGCCTGGATGAGCTGTCTCCGCTCCCGCTGCACCTGCTCGCGGAGCACGGCGTCCTCCTCCTGGGAGAAGTAGCGGCGGCCGTCCACCCAGGTCTGCTCCGCCCGGGTGAACTGCGACAGCGGATCGCCGTTCCAGATCACGAAGTCGGCGTCCTTGCCCGCTTCCAGCGATCCGACCCGCTCGTCGATGGCCAGCACCTTGGCCGCGTTGAGGGTGACGAGGGCGAGCGCCTGCTCGTCCGTCAGCCCGGTGCGCAGCAACTTGCCCGCCTCCCAGTTCATCCGGCTGGCGATCTGCGCGTTGTCCGAGTGCAGCGACACCGTCGCCCCGGCCTCCATGAGGATCCGGGCGTTGTACTTGGTGGCGTCGTACGCCTCGATCTTGAAGGCGCCCCAGTCGCTCCAGACGGCGGCCGCCACCCCTGCCTCGGCGAGCTCGGGGGCGATCTTGTAGGCCTCGACGGCGTGCTGCAGCGTCTGGACGCGGAAGCCGAACTCCTCGGCGAGGCGAATGAGCGCCAGATATCCGTCGGCGCGGTAGCCGTGGACCGAGATGAGCAGCTCCTGGTCCAGGATGTCGAGGATGGCCTCCATGCGCAGGTCCCGTCGGGGCGGAATGCCCTCGCCGGTGGCCTCCCACTCCTCCCATTCGCGCTGGTAATCGCGGGCGGCCATGAAGTGGTCGCGGATGATCTCCTGGGTGCCCATGCGCGTCTCGGGGTAGCGACCCTCGAAGCAGCAGCGCTTGGGGTTCTCGCCCAGAGCGAACTTCACGGTGCGCGTCGCCCCCTCCAGCTTCAGCTCGTCGGGGAGGCCGCCCCACCGCATCTTCACGATCACGTTCTCGCCGCCGATGGGGTTGGCGGATCCGTGCTTGATCATCGCGGTGGTGAGACCGCCGGCGAGCTGCCGGTACATCCAGATGTTGTTGTGCGTGATCACGTCGCCCATCTGGACTTCGGGGACGATGGTCGCGCCCGTCTCGTTCACGCTGCTCACGCCGGAGTGGATGTGCGGATCGATGAGCCCGGGCGTGACATGCTTCCCGGTGCCGTCGATCTCCACCGCACCCCCTGGCGCGTCCAGGTCCGTGCCCACCTCGGCGATCTGGCCGGCGCGGACGAGGACGTCGGCATTCTCCATCCGGCCCTGGGGCCCCTGGGTCCAGACGGTGGCGTTCCGCACGATGACCGTGGCGGGCTGCTCGGGAAGGGCGGGAACGCCGAACTCCATCATGGGACGGATGAAGGGGAGGTCGAGCTCGGGGACCTCGACGGCCACCGTCCCCACCTCGTCGCCCTCGAAGGGGGTCGTGCGCGTGCCCTGGAAGGACGGGTTCGCCCCGTTGGGGAGCGCGGTCCACCCGAAGAAGTCGTCGCCGGTCACGGCGCCGGCCAGGAGTGCGGTGCCTTCGTAGCCCAGCTCCTCGCCGTCGAAGCGCACCTCCACCCGACCGGTCTCGGCGACCAGAGAGGCGGACTCCAGGTCCACCCGGACGCCCTGAGCGTTGTCGGGGCCGGGGGCCACATCGATGAATCCCTCGAGACGGTTGAGCGTGCCCTCGAGGACGAGCTGGGCCCGGAAGCCCCACGGGTCGTCGGACTCGATCACCCAGGTGCCCCGTGGGTCGATCTGAGCCGTGCGAGTGACACCGTACGCCACGCCGTGCACCCAGACATCCCGGATGTCCACCTCCTGGGTGAAGAGGTCACCCTCGGCGACCACCAGATTCGCCACCTTGCCCTCGGCGATGGTCCCGTGGGTGGCCTCGAGGCCCAGGTACCCGGCCGGGGTCGTGGTGAGGGCGGCGAGGGCGTCGTCGCTGGACAGCCCCCGGGCCACCGCCGTGCGGAGGTTGGGCAGGAAGTCCGAGACCGATGTGAGGCCGTCGGAGGTGATGGCGAAGTCGATGCCCGCGCCGGCGAGTCGACCCGGGCTGGTCGGGGCCAGATACCAGTGTCGGAGCTCGGCGAGGGAGGCGTCCAGCGCCGCCTCCGGGTCGTCCACGTCCGGCGCATCCGGGAAGGCGAGGGGCACGAAGAGCGGCGCGTCGCTCCCCTCGAGGACGTCGATGAGCCGATACTCCTGACCGCTCCCGCGGTACCACGCGTCGAGGTCGAACTGCTCCGCCAGCGCTTGGCCGCGAAGGAGCTCCTCCTCGGTCCGGGTCTCGAAGAGAACGGGCTGCGTGGCGTCGACGGTCCGGCCGCGGGCGTCCCGCGCGGCGCTGGTCTCCGG
>CAKZOQ010000444.1 GCA_937136445.1 uncultured Gemmatimonadota bacterium | reverse complement strand
CACGGCGTGGCTCGGCGCCACCTCCGTCACCACCGCGGAGAACTGGGCGGAGTCCGCCACGATGGTGGTGCCCCAGACCAGCGCCACCCCCCCAACGACCCAGATGGGGGCGGCCAGGAGCCAGCCGAGCGTCAGCGAGCAGATGCCCGAAACCGCCATGGCGGCGTTGGCCACCCGGCCCCGGCCCCATCGGTCGGCCCAGGTGCCGGCCACCACCGCCCCCACCGCCCCGGCGGCGATGACCGCGAAGCCCCACAGCGCCCCCAGCGCCTCGGCTTCCGGGTGCCCCCGCAGGGCGTACCATGCCGTGAAGAAGGGAGCCGCAAGGAGCCACCCCGCGTAGAGCTCCCACATGTGGCCCAGGTAGCCCCCGGTGGCCAGCATGGTGGGGCGGTGCCGCAGGACCTGACCCACCAGCCCCCAGGAGAAGGGCCGCCGGGCGAAGGCGTGGGGGCCGTCCCGGTACCCCGCCAGGACCATGAGCGCCGCCGCGACCCCGGCCAGCGACGCCCCCGTCACCACGGGCCCCAGGGGAGCGGTGCCCAGCGCCTTCCCCAGGAAGGGGGCGGCCTTCCCCAGGGTCAGCGCCCCCACCAGCGTGCCGATGGCCAGGCCCCGGGCCGACCGGAACCAGGTGGCCACCATCTTCATCCCCGGCGGATAGACCCCCGCCAGGAAGAACCCGGTGAGGAAGCGCACCACCAACGCCCACCGGAAGCCCGGGACCACCAGGAGCGCCCCGTTGGCCGCCGCCGCCAGGAGGGCGCTCGCGGCGAAGTAGAGCCGGGCCGGCACGACGTCGGCCAGGTTGAGGACCGCCGCGAGGGCGGTGCCCGCCACGAACCCGAGCTGCACCACGGTGGTGAGCCACCCCACCTGACCCGCGCTCAGGCCCCAGGCCCGGCTCAGCTCCGGCGCCACCGCCGAGGCGCTGAACCAACCGCTCATCCCCAGCAGGACGGCTCCGGAGAGGAGGGCAAGCATGCGCCACCGGAGTCCCCCGGCGTCCGGGGATTCGGCCACCGGTCCGGAGGGAGTCCCTGGGACCGATCCTGCTCCCGACGGCGTCATCCCAGGAGCTGACGCGCTACGAAGACCAGGTTCGCCGGGCGCTCCGCCAGGCGCCGCATGTACCAGGGAAACCACTCCGAGCCGTAGGCGATGAGGACCCGGACCCGGTGCCCCGCGTCGGCCAGCCGTTGCTGCTCGTCGGGGCGGATCCCGTAGAGCATGGCGTACTCCCAGGCATCGGAGGGCAGCTCGAGCTCGCCGGCGATGCGGGCGGCCTCGTCCAGGAGAGCGGTGTCGTGGGTGGCGACCACGATCCGGCCCAGACGCTCTTCCGCCCGGGCCTCCAGGAGTCGGCGCGTGAGGACGGCGAAGGCCCGGTCCACCGCCTGGGGCTCGACGAGGGCCACCGAGGAAGACTCGCGGTACGCGCCCTTCACCAGGCGCACCGGAGTTCTCGTCCCCTCCAGCGCCGCCACATCCCCTTCCGTCCGTCGGAGATAGGCCTGGAGACAGATCCCCAGCCGGCCTCCGTCGCCCCCGACGTCGCGGGTCAGCGCCATCGTTCGGTCCGTGTAGCTCGAGTCCTCCATGTCCAACCACAACAACTGGTTGTCTGGCATGACCTCGAGCAATGCATGGACCCTGTTCGCGGTGCCATCCAGGTCCTGGTCCAGGCCCAGATGGGTGAGCTTCACCGAGAGCTCGGTGTCGAGGCCGGCCTCCTGCGCCGTCGCCATCGCCTCCCGGTAGTGATCCAGGACGGCGTCGGCCTGCGCCGGGGTATCCACGTTCTCGCCCAGCCGGGTGAGGGTGGTGGGCATCCCCTGCTCCGCCATTCGATGTGCCTCGGCGAGGGCGTCGCCCAACTCCTCACCCGGGAGGAATCTGCGCGTGGCTCGCTGCACGAAGCCGAGGCGGGGAAGCCGTCGGGCCAGGACCTCGTTCCGGGAGGCCCACAGGAGGGCGCGGCGGAGCACGAAGGACTCAGGTCCCCACGAAGCGGTACATGAGGCGGATGAGCCGATAGGCCTCGTCCATGTCGGTGGCGGTGTACTCCACCGTGTAGCCATCCACCTTCCGGGTGCCGGGGATGGACTGCAGGATCTCCACATGGGTGGGCGAGGTGAAGCGCATCCGGAGGGTCACCGGCGTCCCGACGTCGAAGGGCTCGAACGCCCCGGCCTCCAGGCGGTTCAGGGCCGTCCCCACACCCGCTTCCAAACGCCGGTGCACCTCGTCCGGATGCACCAGCCGCGCCGAGGAGGGGGTCTCCGCCGTCTTCGTGGTGACCGTCACCGGATCGCCCTGGTCGACGATCTCCGCCGCGAAGGCGGAATCCCCGGCGGCCAGCACCAGGGGCACCCCGTGCATCCCGGCGAAGGCCGCGTTCAACCCCCCCTCACCCACCTCCACGTCGTTGAGCCACAGCCCCTTCAGGCTCCCGGTCCCGGTGTGGGCCAGGAAGCCGTCGGGGTCCCCGGCCATGGCGTGGTAGCCCAGGAAGACGGCGGCGTCGAAGGTACCATCGAGGCCCTGGACCATGCCGAGGGGCTTGATGGACCCCTGGATGTACTCCACAGCCGGGTGGAGATCGGTGTGCAGCAGGTTCTGGTGGTCCCCGTGCGAGTCGTTCACCACGATCTCCGCCGGCCCCCGAGCCAGGATCGCCCGGATGACGGCGTTGACCTCGTCGGTCATGAGCCGGCGGCCCGTGGCGTAGTCCTTTCCGCCGGTGGAGGTCATGGAGGGTGCTCCCACCCCCCCGACGCCTTCCATGTCGGTGGAGATGAAGACGCGGAGGGGTTCCTGGGCGGAGAGCGCGTGGGCGCCCGTGACCAGGAAGGGCGCCACGGTGAGGGCGGCCGCCACGCCCAGCAGCGTAGGGAACCGCCGGCCGGCCGGGCGACGGCGGAAGGAGGTCGTCGACGGCCCTCGGCGGGTCCGGAGGCGGTGGGAGGAGATGGCCATGGTGCGTGGGGACGGGGAACGGGGGATGGGGAGGGGAGTCCCCGAGGTCGTCCCGGCAGAGTAGGCCGCCCGGAGCCCGGTGGCTACCGCGTGTGGTAGCTCCACACCCGTCGGGAGAGGCGCTGCATGAGCTCCGTCCCCTGGTCGTCTCCGGGGTGGCCGCGCACCATGATCACCAGAACGTAGGGCGGCGCACTGCCCGGGTGCCGGTGGGGGAAGACCACCGCCGCATCGTGGTGGATGCCCGTGATCCAGCCGGTCTTGTTGGCCACCCGGGTTCCTTCGGGCAGTCCGGCGGGGATGTTCTCGGTGAACTCCTGCCGCTCCAGGATCGCCAGCATGGAGTCCGCTGCGGCCTCCCCGAAGCCTTCTCCCCGGGCCACGGCCCGCATCACCGCCCCGAGGCTCCGTGCGGTGGTGGTGTTGGAGAGGCCGGCCTCGAAGGCCTCGAGGTCCTCCACGCCGCGCAGGACGTCCATGGAATCGGCGCCGATGTCGGCCATCAGCTCCGCGATGCGCGCCGGCTCCGCCTCGGCGATGAGGAGGTTGGTGGCCAGGTTGCTGGATCGGGTGATCATCCGCTCCACCAGCTCCCGGTAGCCCACGGCCTGGCCCTCCATGTGGTAGAGCGCCGTGTCGGAGTCGGACGCGGCGGCAAGCTCGTAGGGCGTACCGTCCACGATGGAGTGGAAGGTGGTGGTCACCACCATGGAGTCGTCCATGGAGAGCAGTCCGGCATCCTGGTCCGCGTACAGCCGCATCATCACCGGGACCTTCATGGTGCTGGCGGCGTGCATCCGGACGTCGGCGTCCAGGGCCACCGAGTCGGGCTCCCCCAGCGACCGGTAGTAGAGCCCCACCGTCTCCGCTGGGGAGTCCTCGATGGCCGCCTGGAGGTCCGCCAGCAGGGCGGTCCGGGCCACCTCCGCGGAGGTGGCTTCCGGTTCCCGGTCCCCCGGGGCGCATGCCATCGAGGAAAGGGCGGCGATGAGGAGGGCCAGGGCGGGGCGTCGCGGGAGGGTCATGGGGAACGGGCCGTCAGAAGGCCAGGACCAGGGCCAGGTCCGCCACCCAGTGCCGCAGCCGCAGCAGATCGCCGGAGGGAAGCTCGGTGTTGGTGGCGGTGAACCGGATCCCGGGGTCGAAGCCGACGGCTCCGAAGGTCCCGATGTAGACTCCGGCCCCCACCTCCCCTCCATAGCCCAGGTCGCTGGTGCCTGCCGGCGTACCGTCCCGCTCCGGCAGCTCCACCCGGACGCTTCGGCCACCCAGGCGCACCCAGGGGATCACCTCGCCGTTGGTTCGGAGGTTCACGCGCATCCCCACATTCATGCCGGTGGCCACGAAATCCTCGCTGGAGCCGCACCCCAGCTCCTCACAGGCGAACCGATGCTGGGAAAACCCCACGGTGAGGCTCTTTCGGGGCCCCCGGGCCAGCGCGAGCTCCACCCCGAAGGAGGGCCCGACGCCCACGCCCTCCGCTGGTCGATCCCCGTCGGAGAAGGAAAAGGCCGGTACGGCGGCGCCCCCCCGGAACTCCACGATGAGCGGCGAGGCCTGGGCCGCGGCATCGACGGCGTGGACCAGGAGCGGCAGGGTGGCCAGGAGGAGGATGGGGCAGAAGATCCGGGACATCCGCGCGGCGGCTCCGGTACGGGGAAGGCGAGAGGGGCTCTCCTATCGTATACAGGGCGTGGACGACGGGCCACGGACCCGTTGCCCTCCTCCGCCGGGTCCTCCATGATGCGGTCCTTCCCGACCCACCCCACCCACGGCTCCGCCCGCATGAGCGACCTTCGCCGCACCGCCCGCCGCACCCACGGCTTCTCCGAGTCCGTCATCCGCGAGATGACCCGCGTGGCCCGAGAGCACGACGCCGTGAACCTGGCCCAGGGCTTTCCCGACTTCCCCGCCCCGACCGAGCTGAAGGAGGCGGCCTGTCGAGCCATCCGCGACGACGTGAACCAGTACGCCATCACCTGGGGCACGGAGAACCTCCGGGCGGCGCTGGAGCGGAAGTACGCCCGCTGGTACGGCATGGAGGTGGAGGGGACCCGGGAGATCACCGTCACCTGTGGCGCCACCGAGGCCATGGCGGCGGTGATGCTGGCTCTGGTGGACCCCGGGGAGGAGGTCATCGTCCTGGAGCCCTTCTATGAGAACTACGGCCCGGACGCGGTGCTCTCCCAGGCGACCCCGGTGTTCCTGCCCCTGAAGCCGCCAAACTATCGTCTGGATCCGGACCGCCTCCGCTCCCTGGTGACCCCCCGGACCCGCGCCATCGTCATCAACACGCCCAACAACCCCACCGGCCGGGTCTTCGACCGGGAGGAGCTGGAGGGGGTGGCCGAGATCTGCCGGGAGCACGACATCCTGGCCATCACCGACGAGATCTACGAGCACATCCTCTACGAGGGCGAGCACATCCCCCTGGCGTGCATGGAGGGGATGCGGGACCGGACGGTGGTCATCAGCGGCGCCTCCAAGACCTTCTCGGTCACGGGATGGCGCATCGGGACGATCCTGGCCCCGCCCGCCCTCACGGACGCCATCCGGAAGGTCCACGACTTCCTCACCGTGGGGGCGCCGGCGCCCCTCCAGGAGGCCGTCGCCGTCGGGATGGACGAGCTCGACGACAGCTACTACGAAGAGATGGTGGAGGGCTACCGGGCCCGACGGCAGGCGTTGGTTCCGGCGTTGCAGGAGGCGGGCTTCGCCTGCGCCGAGCCCCAGGGTGCCTACTACGTCCTGGCGGACTTCTCGGCCCTCTCGGACGAGGACGACACCACCTTCTCCAAGCGGCTCGCCCGGGAGGCTGGGGTGGCTCCCGTGCCCGGTTCGAGCTTCTTCAGCGTACCGGAGCGGGGGCACAACCTGATCCGCTTCGTCTTCTGCAAGCGTCTGGAGACGCTGAAGGAGGCCGGGGAGCGTCTCCGGGACTTCGCGGGGCGCAGGTGAGCCCAGCGTCCGGCGATCCCATCCACGAGGGCGACGAGGCACTCGTCCGGGTCCCGGGCACCATCACCCTCTTCGGCTACGATCCGGTAGAGGTGGACCTCCTCCTCCGGCCCCGCAGCCGACGGTGGCGACTCCTGGGGACGGGCCGCATCGTCGCCGTCACCCTGGTGGTGGCGCCCGTGGTGGGGCTCGCGCCGCCCCATGCTCCCTGGGTGGTCGGGGTGCTGGGTGCCGGCGGCTTCCTCGCCCGGCGCCGGTGGCTCGAACGCTTCACCGTCGAGGGCGTGGAGGGCCCCTGCCCCAAGTGCGGCGCCGAGCTCTCGGTGGCCTCCGGAGCGTTGAAGCGGCCGCACACCGTTCCCTGCGATGCCTGCCACCACGAGTCCTCGGTGAAGCTGAACGACGCCCGGCTGGAGCGGGCCGCCGCCGACTGACCCTC
>CAKZOQ010000443.1 GCA_937136445.1 uncultured Gemmatimonadota bacterium | reverse complement strand
CTCACCGAGTGGCGGGGGAAGGCGAAGCGGGCGCTGGTCACCACCGACGGCATCTTCAGCATGCGCGGCGACCACGCCCCGCTGGACGAGATCGCCGAGGTCTGCCGAGCCCACGACGAACACTTCGAGGAGAACGTGGTCCTCCTGGCGGACGACTCCCACGGGGTCGGGGCCTTCGGGGAGACGGGGCGGGGGGTGGAGGAGTACGTCGGCGCCCGGGTGGACATCCTCATCGGCACCCTGGGGAAGGCCTTCGGGGTGAACGGGGGCTACGTTGCGGCGAACCGGGCCACCATCGACTACCTGCGGGAAACGTCGATGATGTACATCTACTCCAACCCCATCACCGTGGGGGAGGCCGCGGCGGCCCGGCGAGCCGTGGAGATCGTGGACTCGGAGGAAGGCAGGGGGCTCCTGGCCCATCTCCGACGCCTCACCGCCCGCTTCGAGGACGGCCTCGGGCGGGTGGGCATCGAGACCATCCCCGGGGAGCACCCGGTGGTGCCCCTCATGATCCGGGACACCGCCCGCACCCGGGACATGGTCCAGCACCTCTACGACCAGGGCGTCCTGGTCACCGGGCTCGCCTACCCGGTCGTGCCCCGGGGCGACGAGGAGATCCGCGCCCAGGTGAACGCCGATCACACCGCCGCCGACATCGACCACGTCCTGGGGATCCTGAGCGCCTATGGAGGATGAACGCCCCTTGTCGGAGGCCGAGCGGCCCTTCAACTTCCGCTCTCCACGTTCCCTCAAGGAGACACCGATGCGAGCCACGCGACCCTTCACCCTCGCCCTCGCGGGCGCCACCCTGTTCTTCGCCGCCGCCTGTTCGTCCGGAGAGGCCGGGGACTCGGCCGCCGTCGACGAGGCCGAGATGGCCGCCGAGCCCGTCACCTCGTCCGCATCGACCCAGGGCCAGGAGCTCGCCTGCTTCGTCCGTGGAGATGCCGAGGGTCGGCCCAGCCCGCTGGAGGAGGTGGAGTTCGCCCTGTCCGGTGACGCCGCGCTCCTCTGCTATGGTGCGCCCTCCGCGCGGGACCGGGAGGTCATGGGTGCTCTGGTGCCCTTCGACAGCCCGTGGCGCATGGGCGCCAACGAGGCCACCGCGCTCCACCTGAGCTTCCCCGCCACCATCGGCGGCGTCGCGGTGGAGCCCGGCTCCTACTCGCTCTACGCCATGCCCGGCGAGTCGGAGTGGATGATCCACGTCAACCAGAACGCCGAGCGCTGGGGCATCCCGGTGAACGACGATGTGATGGCGGCGGACGTGGGCACCTTCACCGTTCCCGCCGCGAGCACCGAGTCCATGGCGGAGACGCTCACCTACTCCTTCGAGCCCCACGAGGAGGGGATGGGCCATATCGTGATGGAGTGGGAGAACACCCGCATCGAGATCCCGGTGCATCACTCCGGGGCGATGTAGCCTCCTGACTTCGGCGCCGCACCGCGCGGCGCCGGATCCCCCGGAAGCCCGCGACCGTCCTCCGGTCGCGGGCTTTCGTGCGTTCGGGGGGATGGGCTTGCCGGATCGGGGCTCCGCCCTGCATCGTGTCGGCTCCGCCCCATCCCGATTCCGGAGTCGCCATGCCCTCGCTTCGTCCTCCTTCGCCCATCCGCTGGGCCGTTCCCGGACCCCTGGCCGTCCTCGTGGCCCTCCTCGGCCTCCTCGTCGCGGCTCCGACATCCGCCGGGGCCCAGGACCTGGACGACCTCAAGGAAGAGGCGGTGGAGCGGGTGGAGGCCAACGCCGACATGGTCCAGGAGATCATCGACATGCTCTTCTCCTTCGGCGAGCTGGGGATGCAGGAGTTCGAGACCCAGGCCTACCTCACCGGCCTGCTGGAGGAGGAGGGCTTCGAGATCGAGCTGGGCGTGGCGGGGATGCCTTCGGCGTGGACCGCGCGCTGGTCCCAGGGGGACGGGGGACCGGTCATCGCGCTGGGCTCCGACGTGGACGGGATCCCCAAGTCCAACCAGAAGCCTGGCGTGGCCTTCCGCGACGCCGTGGTGGAGCAGGTGTCTCCGGGACACGGCGAGGGGCACAACTCGGGGCAGGCCGTGAACATCGTGGCCGCCCTGGCGGTGAAGGAAATCATGGAGCGGGACGACATCCCCGGAACCCTGCTGATCTGGCCCGGAGTGGCCGAGGAGCAGGTGGCCTCCAAGGCCTTCTTCGTCCGGGACGGCGTCTTCGATGGGGTGGACGTGAACCTCTTTACCCACGTGTCGTCCAACTTCGGGACCTCCTGGGGCCAGGCCGGCGGGAACGCCCTCTGGAGCGTCCAGTTCAGCTTCACCGGGGAGACGGCCCACTCGGCGGGCTCGCCCTGGCGCGGGCGCTCGGCGCTGGACGCCGCCATGCTCATGGCCCAGGCCTGGGAGTACAAGCGGGAGCACCTCCGGCCCGCCGCCCGCTCCCACTACATCATCACCGACGGCGGGGACCAGCCCAACGTGGTGCCCCAGACCGCCACGATCTGGTTCTACTTCCGGGAGCGGAACTACGAGCTCACCAAGCAGCAGTACGACGCCGCCGTCCAGATGGCCCGGGGCGCGGCCCTCATGACGGGGACGGAGGTGGATACCATCCAGACGGTGGGGGCGGCGTACAGCCGCCACTTCAACCGTCCGGTGGCGGAGGCGACCTACGCCAACATCGAGCGGGTGGGGCTTCCCGAGTGGAGCGAGGCCGACCAGACGCTGGCGCAGGCGCTCCAGGAGGAGCTGGGGAGCGAGCCCGAGGGGCTGGCCACCGAGATCCGGGAGCTGGCGGGGCCGGTGGACCTGGACCGCTCGCTGGGCGGCGGATCCGACGACATCGGGGACATCTCCTGGAACATGCCCACCGTCACCCTGCGCTACCCCTCCAACATCACGGGGCTGCCGGGCCACAACTGGGCCAACGGCATCGCCATGGCCACGCCCATCGCCCACAAGGGCGCGGTGGCCGGGGCGAAGGTGCAGGCGATGACACTGCTGGACCTGCTGATGGAGCCGGAGCTGGTGGAGGAGGCCTGGGCCTACTTCCGCGACGAGCAGACGGCCGGCACCGACCCGTCTGCCGACACCGAATACACGCCCTTCATCTCCGAGACCGACGAGCCCGCCATCTGGCTCAACGCGGAGATCATGGATCGGTGGCGCCCCCTCATGGAGCCCCACTACTACGACCCGGAGCGGTTCGACACCTACCTGGAGCAGCTCGGGATCGAGTATCCGACGGTGCGGGAGCAGCCGGTGAGCCAGGAGGATCCGGCAGGTAGGTAGGGGAGGGGTAGGCTCTAGACTTCGCCGTCCGGGGCGAGCCCCTCGGTCCGGTCCAGGCCGTCGGGCATGGCGTCCAGGAGGATCCACTGGCGGAGGAAGGGGTCGGCGATGGCGGAGCCGGCGGCGTCCAGGAGCCCACGGTCCCGTAGCCGGTCCACCGCCTTCACCACGGCGGCGGGGGTCGGGAGGTCGAAGCGGCGGATGGTGTCCCGGGCGGTGAGCTGCGTCTCGCCGCTGGCCATGGCCCGCAGAACCCCTCGGTGGGAGTCGGCCAGCTCGACCCAGAGTCGCTGGTAGCCGGCCCGACGGTCCATGACCAGACGGCGCACGGCTCCCGGCACGTCGCCCGGTCCGGTGGCTTCCTCGCCCACACCGCCCTCCCAGACCTCCCGGGCCAGGCGGAGGACGTCCTCGGTGCGGGGTCCCCCCCACCGGACCACCGCCGCTCCCGTTCCCTCGGTGGCGGCGACCCCCGAAGTCTTCATCCGGTCCTCGATCCAGGCGGCCAGCAAGGGCGGGTCGATGGGGCCCACGGAGAGCTCCTGGAAGATGCCGTGGAGGGGTCCCCGGGGCCCGGTGAGTTCGTCCACCAGCGAGACGGTGGAGCCGGCGCATACGAAGGCCAGGTGATGGCTCTCCTGGATCACGCTGCGAAGAAGAGCCGCCGCACCCTCCTCCATCTCTTCCAGGCGCTGGAACTCGTCCAGGACGACGGCTACCGGGGTCTCCGCCTCGCCGGCCACCGCATCCAGGCGGGCCAGGAGTTGCAGGAAGACCTCCCGCGCTCCCTCCGAGCCCAGCTCCCCCGGCGAGGCTTCCAGGCGCAGCGTCGGCTGCCCCCGGGCGTCGGACTGGATGCCCAGCCGCAGGCCGAGGCCCAGCCAGAGGCCCTGGAGGCGCTCTCGCCAGCTCCACCCCCACGGCACGGCGGCGATGATCCGACGGAGGACCTCTTCCAGGCGGGTGGCGGTCCAGAGGTCCACCGACACAAGGGTGGCGTCTCGAGCCCGTGCATGGAGACCGGCCTGGCGCAGGATGGAGCTCTTGCCCTGGCGGCGCTCCCCCACCAGAAGGAGGCGACCTGAGGAGAGCATGGCGCGGCGGACGGTGGCGACTTCGTCGGCTCGGTCGGTGAAGTGCTCGTCGGAGACGATCTCACCGGTACGGAAGGGAGAAGAGGACATGACCAGAAGGTATATTACCTTTTGGTTAATATCCAGTCGGGATCCCCTGCCGTAGCTACCCGCCCGTGCTCCAGGGAGGCACCACGCCGTGGGTCCGGGCGTAGGCGATGAGCTGCCCGAGGTGCTCGTGCAGGTGTGTCGTGGCCAGGACCCAGTAGCGCCGGCGATCCATGGAGCGTCCGAAGAGGGTCACCGTCTCGTCCAGTGAGGCCCCGCCCGAGTCCCGGAGGGCGGAGCGGAGGTGGAGGAAGGAGGCATCCAGCGCCTCGAGGACGGCGTCCCGACCCCGCGCCTTTTCCGCCCAGGCCCGCGCCGTCGCGTAGTCGGCGGTGATGCCGGTGCCCGCCGGCGCCGGAATACCGAGGGCGGTGGGGAAGTAGAAGTTGTCGTAGGCGACGTGCTCCAGCACCTCTTCGCTGGAGCGCACCCCCGGGCCTGGGCGCCAGACCCAGGCGGAGTCGGGGAGGGCGCCGGCCAGGGACCGGAGCTTCTCCTCGACGACCGCCATGTCCTGGTCCAGCGCCGTCAGGAGCGGGGGGATGGCGTCCTCCGAGGCGTCACCCGGGCTCTGAGCCCCCAGAGGCAGGGCTGAGAGAAGGAGGGCCGCTCCCGGAAGCAGCCAGGCGGCGGCTCGCCGTGCCCCACGCGTGACGCACCGGGGGGTCCCGTGGCGCCTCACGACTCGCCCTCCGCTACCTCGGGATCCCACCGCTCCCGCAGCTCCGAGAGGTGCCGGCTGTGCGTGAGGATCACCACCTGGTCGCCGCGCCGGATGGTGGTGTCCGGGTCACAGAGGCGGAACTCGTCGTCGCGATAGAGGCAGATGATGCGGGCATCCTCCGGCAGCTCCAGCTCCACCACCGGGCCCCGGGCCTCCCTTCCGGCTTCGAAGGAGAAGAAGCGGGCCTCACCCCGCACCACCGTGCGCAGCTCCAGGACGTCCAGCCCCTCCACCAGGTCCGCCAGATAACGACCGATGGTCCGCTCCGGCACGATGGTGTGCTCCAGCCCCAGCTCTCCGCAGAGCTCCTCGAAGTCCTCGTCCAGGACGGAGGTGATGACCCGTCCGAAGCCCAGGGAGCGACCGGCCAGGGAGGCCAGGATGTTCACCTGGTCCTGGTTGGTGAGGCAGAACAGGACGTCGGCCTCGGTAGGATCCGCCTCCCGCAGGATGCTGGGCCGGGTGCCGTCGCCGTGGAGGAAGGCACAGTTCAGCTCCTCCTCCAGCTCGTCGATGCGGTCCCGATTCCGGTCCACGAGGATGAGCTCGTGCCCTCGATCGATCAGGAGTCCAGCCATGACCACGGCCTGCTCCGATGCTCCCACCACGACGACTCTCATGCGCTGCTCCTGCGGCGGCCGACCCAGGTCCGGGGTGCGAAGAGGACGAGGACGGCGAGGATCTCCAGGCGACCCATGAGCATATCGACGGCCAGCACCCATTTCAGGGGGGTGTCCAATCCGGGGCCCGCCACCCCGGTGCTCAGCCCCACGGTGCCGGTGGCGGAGACGACGTCGAAGAGGGCGTCCAGAGGTGGATGTCCGGCGGCGAGGAAAGCCAACCATGAGAGCCCGATGACCCCCAGGAAGAGGAGTGCGAGGACCAGCACGGCCTGCCGCTCGTGGTGCTCCAGCTGCGCTCCGGCGAACTCCGGCTCGTGGACGGCGTGCTCGGGAAGGGCGGTCTCCACCACCGTGTGCCGGCCCAGGCGCAGGGCCACCAGAGCCCGCCAGATCTTGATCCCGCCGGCGGTGGATCCACCACAGCCGCCGATGAACATGGCCACCAGGAGGACGGCCGTGGCCGCCGCCGGGAGGGTGGCGGGGTCCCCGGCGGCGTAGCCGGTGGTGGTCTGTGCGGAGAAGGCCAGAAAGAGCGCCTCCCCCGCCCGTGCCAACCAGGATCCTCCGCCCTCCGTGAAGAGGACGATCAGTCCGGCGGAGACGACCCCGAGCCCCACCAGCCACGGGACCTGCGGGTCCCGGAGGGCCTCGCGCCATCGTCCACGGGCTCCCCGGTGGAGGGTCACCAGAGGGACGGCGCCGAGGGCGAAGAGGAGGAGGAGGGCGCCCCGGGCCCCCGCGCCCATCCCTGCCAGGTCGGCGCCCGGGGGCACGAACCCTCCGGTGGAGACCGAGCTCCACGCGTACCCGACGGCCTGCACGAACGGAACCCCCACGAGCGCCAGGAGCGCGGTCCCGGCCAGCGTGAGGCCGACGTAGAGCTCCAGCGCCCGACGGCCCTGGGCCCGGGTGTGGGCCGCCAGCCCCTCTGGGGTGCTCTCTCCCTCCAGGAGTCGCTTGTCCGCCGGCCCCCGGCGACTCACGAGGAGGACCGAGAGGGTGACGAACCCCAGGCCCCCGAGCCACTGGAGCCAGTTCCGCATGAGGAGGAAGTCGTCGCCGGGCTCGGCGTCGGTGGGGAGGGTGCTGAGCCCGGTGGTGGTGATGGCCGAGACCGCCTCGAAAAAGGCGTCGGTGGGGGTGAGCCCATAGGAGACGAAGGGCGGTACCATGACCAGGGCGGCCACCAGGAAGGCCAGCGCCACCACGACCATGGACTCGTTGGTCTGGAGGTCGTCCACGTCCGGCACCTGCGCGGCCTTCCGCCCGGCGACACCGGCCAGGACGGCCGTTCCGGCGAGCATCCCCGCGGCTCCCCACGAACCGGCCAGCGCCGCCAGCCCCGTCGGAACCAGGAGCGCCAGGGCCAGCGGCAGGAGGAGCTGACCCAGGTAGACCAGCACCACCCGCCCGCGAACGGCGTAGACCAGGGCACCAGAGTTCATGGGGACGGTGGGTGGGAGGGGCTCCAGGGGTGGTGGGGCGGGGTACACGAGACAAAGGCCGGTCGTTCGTCGGCCCTCCTGAGGTGACGATTGATCCTGCCCCGGGGCCGCCTCTAGTTTTCCGTCGCGTTCCGAAGCACACCCGCAGCCGTCGAGGAAGCCGTGGCCGGACACAACAAGTGGTCCAAGATCAAGCGGAAGAAGGCCAAGAACGACGCCAAGAAGGGGCGTGAGTTCACCAAGATCATCCGGGAGATCACCGTCGCCGCGCGGGAGAGCGGCGGGGATCCGGACTACAACCCCCGGCTCCGCCTGGCCATCGACAAGGCCGACGAGGCGGAGATGCCGCTGGAGAACGTCGAGCGCGCCATCAAGAAGGGGACGGGCGAGCTCGAGGGGGTGAACTACGAGGAGGTGACCTACGAGGGCTACGGGCCCAACGGCGTGGCC
>CAKZOQ010000442.1 GCA_937136445.1 uncultured Gemmatimonadota bacterium | reverse complement strand
ATGCGGTGGTGGCCGCCGGCGTGGAGGGCCTCAACCAGCACGTGGAGGTGGGCCTCCTGGTGGTCTCCGGATCCACCCTGGAGTGGGGGAGCGCCGGGCGGGTGCCGGGCGGCATCATTCGAAGGGACGGCGCCTTCGAGTCCTTCGGAGCCCACGGACCCCCGCTGGGGATGATGGAGGACTTCCGCTACCAGTCGCAGACCTTCGAGGTGGGGGCGGGAGACACGCTCTTCGTCCTCTCCCGCGCTTCCAAGGGGCTCTTTCTCGGGGCGGCGGACCTTCTCGCCCAGCTCCACGGGAAGCCCTCCGGCGAGGTCGTCTCGACCCTGCACCAGGCCATCCGGGCGGCTCAGGGAGACCAGCGCACGGCCACCTCCGTGGTCTACGCCCGGAAGCATTGAGGGAGAGTCCGCCGTCCTCTCCGCGACCCCGGGGACTCAGCACGCCTCCAGGCCCGGGTGTCCGGGTCACCGGCGGGGGTGGACGCGGTTGAACCCCACGTCCACCGTCGTGTACCTAGACATCTGCCTGGGAGGAGGTCCAACCTGCTCCCTCCGTTCGGCGCACACGCATTCGCAGGAGGCCCTATGGCCGTGACCGAGAAGTCCGTCATGGACGCCCTGAAGACCGTGAAGGATCCGGAGCTCAACCTGGATCTCGTGGTCCTGGGGCTCGTCTACGACGTGGAGGTGGACGACGCCGATGTGAAGGCCACCATCTCCCTGACCTCTCCGATGTGTCCGGTGGCGGGAGAGATCGTGGAGAACGCCAAGAACGCCATCCTCGACGTCGAGGGTGTGGAGGACGCCGAGGTGGAGTTGACCTTCAACCCACCCTGGACCCCCGAACGCATCAGCCCCCTGATTCGCTCGTCGCTCGGGCTCTAGCCCGTCGCTCGAGACGCACCGCCAAGGAGACCGCATGTCGCAGTTCACCGAAGACGAGCTCATCGCCAAGGTCCAGGACGGCTACATCGTCGAGTCGCCGGAGGAGATGACCGAGGGGTACAAGAAGGCCCTCACGGTGCAGCTCACCGTCCAGGCGGACACGGAGCTCATGAGCGCTCCGGCCTATTGGATGGCCGCCCGCCACGCGCCCTCCACCAACACCCAGGTGAGCGCGCACGCCATCATCCAGGACGAGCTGGCCCACGCCAACATCGCCTACCGCCTCCTGGAGGATCTGGGCGAGAGCAAGGAGCAGCTCGTCTACGGCCGCCAGCCCCACGAGTTCAAGCACCCGTACGGCTTCGACCAGCCGCTGGACAACTGGGCGGACATGGTGGTGGCCAACGGCTTCTTCGACCGCGCCGGCATCACCCTCCTCTCCGACGTCTACGAGAACACCTCCTACGGCCCGCTCAAGCGCGCCCTGGTGAAGGTGGACATGGAGGAGACCTTCCACCTGCGCCACGGCGAGGTCTGGATGCGCCGCCTGGCCAACTCCGGCGGAGAGGCCCGGGAGATGCTCCAGCGCTCGGTGGACTGGATGTTCCCCATGACCATCGAGTGGTTCGGCCTCCCGGACGAGATGAAGCGGCACTCGGGCCAGCTCGACTACAAGCTGAAGGGGCTCACCAACGATCAGCTCCGTCAGGTCTGGATGGCCTCCACCGTCCCCCTCTGCGAGAAGCTGGGGCTGGACGCTCCCGCCCACTGGGACGAGGAGAAGGAGGAGTATGTCCTGGATTATCCGTTCCCCTGCCAGTACGTGGCGGAGGACAAGGAGTGGCTCTTCGACGAGGGTGAGATCAGTTGGGATACGGTCTTCGAGCGCTGGAAGGGTCGCGGACCCATGAACGAGATCTATGTGGAGTCCATCCAGCGGTCCCGCTCCGAGGTGGGTGGCTGGCTCGCCGACCAGGTGGCGGCGTAGGGCCCCGGACCGTTCCATGACCTCCCTCCCCGTGGTCTCCGGCGTCGATTCCCCCGGGACGGCCGACGGCCCCCGTCTGAACGCCGGGCTTCCCCGGCACGTCACCTCCCACATGAGCGGTGGACGCGACCTCTGGTCCGACCCGATGGTGGAGGCCCCCGACGATCCGGAGGCCGCCGTCTGGGACTGCCTCCAGGAGGTGCTCGACCCCGAGATCCCCATCAGTCTGGTGGAGCTCGGACTCGTCTACGGCGTCTCCTTCGACGAGGGCGAGGCGACCATCCGCCTCACCTTCACCGCCACGGCCTGCCCCTGCATGGAGTTCATCCGGGAGGACATCACCGACCGGCTGGAGCAGGAGTCCTGGGTCCGCGGCGTGCGCATCGAAGAGGTATGGGATCCGCCGTGGACCACCGATCGCATCTCCGACGAAGGCCGCCGCAAGCTCCGCGAGCTCGGCGTCGGCGCGTGACCTGTCCCGTTCTTCCCTCCCCCCACGGGAGCTCTCCCCAGCATGCGTGAGATCGTCTACGATGTCTTCGCCCGGAAGGACCGTGGCGATTCCCTGGCCCACATCGGCTACATCGACGCCCTGGACGTGGAGACGGCCAAGGTCTACGCCTGGACCACCTACGACGAGCAGAACTGGTTCGAGATGTGCGTGGTGCCGCGTTCGGCCATCATCCCGGTGAACCGGACGGACGGGCCCTTCGCCCGGTCCGGCGGAGAGGCAGGCGCGGCCACGGGAGGTGCGTCGTGAGCGACCACCTGGACGTGTCGGCGCTGGACGCCGACCAGCGGGCGGCCCTCCACCGCTTCCTCGTCTCCCTGGCCGACAGCAAGCGCATCCTGGGGATCCGCTACTCCGACTGGCTCCTGGGGGCTCCGTCCATCGAGACGGGCATCGCCACCTCCTCCATGGCCCAGGACGAGTGGGGTCACGCCCGCCTCCTCTACTCCATGCTCAAGGAGCTGGACGTGGATCCGGTGGAGGTGGAGCACGATCGCGGCGACGAGGACTACGCCAGTGTGGACCCCCTGGACGAACCCTTCGGCGACTGGGCGGCGGTCATCGCGGGCATGGTGGTGGTGGACGGAGCGCTGGCGACCCTTCTGGAGTCCTTCTCCCGGGGACGCTTCGAGCCGGCTACCATGCGGGTGCCCAAGATGCTCGACGAGGAAGCCTTTCACTGGAGCTTGGCGTCGGCCTGGTTCCGCCGCCTGGCCACCTCGTCGTCGGCGAGCGCCCGGGGCAAGCTGTCCGACGCGACGAGGGCGATGCTTCCGCCGGTGCTGGCGTGGCTCGGTGCCGAGGACGAAGCCGACGACCGTCTCGTGGAGCTCGGCGTGCTGGAGCCTGCCGCGGACCGGGTGCGGGCCTTCCGGGACCGGGTGCGCGACATTCTGGCACAGGGCGGCATCGACGTGGACGAGGCGGAGCCCTCCGACGGCTGGGATGCCGCCCGTCGCCGGGGACCGGGCCACCCCGGCCACGAAGCCACCGAGCGGGCTCGTGGCGATCGGAACCGCATGCTCTTCGTCGAATGAGCGACGGGTCCACCCGGGCCAAGCCCCCCTTCCGCGACTCGGGCCTCCCCGACTCGGTGGAGGGCCGGTCCTACGACGCCCGTGCCCGTCGGGAGGAGGCGCCGGACACCATGCCGGAGGCGCCCACCTGCCCTTTCTGCGACGGCGAGGAGACCGAGGTGATGAACACCTTCGGCTCCCACGCCTCGGTGAGCACCTACTGGTGCAGGGACTGCCGGAGCCCCTTCGAGATGATGAAGTGGCGCAGGAGAGGATGAGCCGACCCTAGGAGAGCGATTCCCGCGGGCACCCGTCCGCCCCGCTCTGTCATACGGCTGGATCGCTCCGGTCACCCACACATGAATCCTGGACCTGCACGGCCCGGAGGGGCCCGAGGAGGAGATCATGTGGACCACCATTCGAAATGGAGTGACCGCCCTGGCGGTGGCCCTGGCGCTCACCGGATGTGACACCGGCACCGGACCCGCCGACCCGACGGGGTTCGACGCCGAAGGCGCGCTGGAGGACTACGAGGTGCTGGCCTCGGTGCTCGAATCCAGTGAGCTCGCCGCCCTCGGGGGGCTGAGCGGACGCACCCCCTTCGTCTCCCCGGCCCGGACGGACGGCCCGCACGCGGGCCCCGTCATCTCCGGGTTCCGCCGGGGAACCACCTTCGTCTACGACCCCACCTCGGGCGAGTATCGGCCCGACCCCGACCGGTCGGGAGCGCCCTCCAACGGCGTGCGCTTCATCCTCTACGAGCAGGCCGCCGACGGGACGCCGCAGCTCGGTGGAGAGGTAGGCTACGCCGACCTCCTGGACGAGGGCGACGGCAGCGCCGAGGACGTGGCACTCCGGGTCCGGGTGGTCCGGGAGGAGGAGGCGGTCCTGGACTACCTCACCACCGTGGACTGGGCTCCCGGTCGGGCGGCCATCACCGCCGAAGGCTTCGTGCAGGGCGACCGGGGTCGGCTGGACTTCGACGTGAAGCTTCGGGGGAGCGACGGGAACGGCCTTCGCGAGAGCGAGCTCCTCTTCGACCTGGCCGTGGACTCCCGGAGCCTCTCGGTGACCGGTCGGGTGCAGGGGACGGATGAGGGCGACGACGACATGGGTGAAGTGGAGCTCGAGATCCTGCACGGCTCGAACGTCCTGGGGGTGACCACCTCCGGTGAGAACGGTGTGCTGGACGGGTCGGTGGCTGTGAATGGCGAGCCCTTCGCCGTCTTCCAGGGGCCCGAGGGCGATCTGGACATCACGGCGCCGGACGGCTCCGCGCTGACCTGGGCGGAGAGGTTGGCCCTCCAGCGCGCGGTGGACGTGGTGGAAGACGTCTTCGACCTGGTGGAGGACCTGCTGGATCCGGTGGACGAGATCGTCCTCCTGGGGATCATCCTGTAGAAGGGGTGGTCAACCCGACGGGCGGATGATCCGCCCTTCCGCCATCGCTATGATTCCGGGTCGCGGCCTGCATGGGCCGCGACCCGGCCATCGTCGTTCCCCTCGTCTTCACCTTCGAGGTACCGATCCATCATGAGACGCCTTCGTTCGTCCCTCTGTGGGCTCGCCACCGCGGCCCTTCTCGTCGCTCCCGCCAGCGGTGCGGCCCAGGAATCCACAACCCGCGGGTTCAATCTGGGGCTCCACGCCTCCGGTGCTTCGCTCAAGCTCGAGAACCAGGACCGGAATCAGGCCGGAGGTGCGGGCATCCGCGTCGGGTACGGCCTCAACCGGAGCTTCACCCTCTTCCTCCAGTTGGACGGGGCGCACTTCGACGATCAGGCGGCACGGGAGCTGGAGGGTGATTGGACCCTGGGCCACGTGGAGGTGGGGGCCCGGTACCACTTCGCCAACTCCCTCCGGAGCTGGGTGCCGTACCTTCAGGGAGGCCTGGGCTATCGGGTGGTGGGGGTCGCCGATGCCGAACTCGATGGCGCGCAGCGAGACGAGGTCGAGCTGTCCGGCACGGGGTTGAGCCTGGGTGGTGGCATCGCCGTCTACCTCACGCCCTCGGTGGCGCTGGACCTGGGCCTCCTCTGGACCGGCGGCGAGTTCAGCACGCTCCGCGTGGAGAACGTGGAGGTCTCGGGCTTCGACATCGACGCGTCGTCCACCCGGGTCAACCTGGGTGTGAGCTGGTGGCCGTAGGCGCCCCGACGCGCTAGCCGTCGGCCCCCGGGGCTCTCAACTCCTCAAGGCTCCGCTGCTGCTCCGGGGTGAGGATGTTCTTCATCCGGACCAGCATCTCCAGGTGGGCCTGTTTGATCTCCTTCTCGGTGTCCAGGACCCGGTCCATCTGATCGAGGGCCCGGTCCAGGTCCACCCGGGTCCGGCCGGTGATGGAGGAGAGCTCCTCCACGTCGTCCAGGAGCTCCCACTGGAGGCTCAGGACCCGACCCTGGAGGTCGGAGATGAGTCGGCTGATGGCGTCCCGCTGCTCGTCGTCCAGCCGGATGGCCCGCCGGTGCTGCATGATGAGCTCCGGGGGGAAGAGGGTCTGGAAGATGGGGTCGTCCTGAACCGCCTCGGGTGCCACGTCCTGGGCATGGAGGCGGTCGTGGCCGGCGGCCCCCCATGCCACGAAGGCGAGGGCCAGCAGGGCTCCACGGAGGAGGATAGGCGTAGGCAGGCGCATCGTCCGGCTCGGCAGGGAGATGGTCACGGGCGTCGTCCTTCCGGAGAGGCGGACCCTGGGCCGGCGCCGGACAGCGAGGGCCCGAACGAGGGCACCGCGCCCAGGTCCACCCCGGGGATGTCGAGGAGTGATCGGGTGGGAGAGCGCAGCACTCCGGTGCTGGCCAGCGTACGGTAGTCCGACACGAGGCGTTCGAACTCGGCGTCGGCATCCGACCCCGGCCGGCCCAGCAGAAGCAGGGCGGCGGCCGCGGCGGCGGCCAGCGGCGCCCACCGGAGGAGCGCGATGCGGGGCCGGTGCCTGGGGGAAGGTGCCGGATCACCGGACGCCGCCCGAGCACGGGCGGCCGCCACCATGGTCTGGAAGTCGGGCACCCCCCCGCCAGCGGCCAGATCCTGGCGCAGGACCTGGAACTCTTCCCGGAGTTCGTCGTCCAGCGCCTCCGGACCTTCGGGACCGCGGCGTGGATCCAGCGGGTTCCCTGTCATGGCCTTCCTCCTTGGCGGGTGGGGGCGGCGAGGCGGGCGCGGAGGCTCTCCTTGCCCCGATGATAGTGGACCCGGGCCGACCCCACGCTCACCTCCATGGCATCGGCCGCCTCCCGCACGGTCAGGTCCTCGTAGAAGACCAGGTGGAGCACCTCACGTTGCCGTCCCGAGAGGGTCTTCAGCGCCTCCCGGAGGATTCGTGCCTGCTCACTCCGGACCGCGGGATCGTCCGGCTGCGTGACGGCCGCGTCGGTGGCGGCGGCCTCCTCGGCCAAGCGATCCCGCCGATCCTCGAGACGTCGGACGCGGCGATGGGCCTCCCGGGCCGTGAGGCGGATGACCCCGAAGAACCAGGTCCGGAACGCGGAGTGTCCGTCGAAACGCGCCCTTCCCGAGATGACCTTCACGTATGCGTCCTGTAGCACGTCCGCCGCGTCCGATTCGTTCCACCCGCAGCACGAGCACGCCCAGCCGAAGCTGGCCTCGTGCAACTCGGCGAGCCGGGTTTCCAGCTCCTCGCGGTCGAGCTCGGTGCGTTCCATCGAGACCTGGCTGAAGGACCCTGGCTCCTGAATGGGTGGCCGCAGACCTTCCTCCGTATGACGCCCAGCCGACCGGACCTGTGGCGGAGGTGGTCGGTGGAGGCCGGGAGGCGCCTCAGGCCCGGCCGGTCCAGGCTCGGAGTGGAACCCCGGACGATCTCCGGGGGAACCAGGCGGACGCTCCGGGCCGGCGGA
>CAKZOQ010000441.1 GCA_937136445.1 uncultured Gemmatimonadota bacterium | reverse complement strand
GAGGGTCGCCCGGGCCCGGGTCCGTCCAGGGAGCGCGGCCAGGTTGTTGGCGTGACGCCGCCACCCGGTCCGCTATCGCGCTCTCGTCAGCTCGTCTGCTCCACCAGGGGTACCGGGAAGCAGGTGCCGTCCTCGTACTCGCGGAGCGGTTCCCCGGTGTCCGGATCCAGGAGCCGTCCGTTGGGGTGGATGGAGCCCGGCTCCCCCAGGAAGGGCACCTCGTAGGGGGTCCCTCGCCACCGCAGGTGATCCCGCAGCCGGTGCCCACCCTCGGAGAAGAACTGACGCAGACGCTCCTCGATGAGGTGCTCGATGACGTCGTCCCGGGTGGGGAGGTCGGCCGCTGTGACCTCGGGGATGCCGGCGCGGTCGTGCAGCATCTGGAAGATGGCCCGCGCCTCGTCGAGCTGGTCCGTCATGACGTAGGCCTCGGCCATGAAGAGCTGAGCCTCCTCCCATGAGGCCATGGTGGTGGGCGAGTCGAAGGAGTTGGCCTTGTCGTGGCGGAAGTGGCGGGTGAAGAAGTCGAAGCCCAGGGTGCCGTCCCATTCCACGTTGACCCGGGGGTCCTCCACGTCCTTCCACCGGAGGTCGCGGAAGTTGGGCGCGATGGTGGCGTGCTTCTGCCCCGCGGCGTCGGAGGCGACGCCGTTGATGGCCTCGTAGTGGGCGTTCTGGCGGTCGCCCGGAGCGTTGTCGCGGGTGGCGACGAAGCGGAAGCCCTCCGGCACCTGGGCGGCGTCGGAGAGGACGCCGCTGTAGTTCTCCTGCGTCAGGCGTGCTCGGGCTCGCCCAACCCGGGCCAGGGTGGCGATCTCGGTGAGCCCGGCTGCGGAGGCCAGCTCGATGGCCTCGGTGAACTGGGTCTCGGCCAGCGCCGCCAGCTCGGTGGGGGTGCGCACCTGCTCCTCGCCGTCCAGGGGCGTCCCGCAGAAGCCCTCGCTGAAGGCGATGAGGGTCCAGGCACCGTAGGCCCGGATGGTGGCCAGGAGCGCCGTCTTGTTCGGCACCTCGGCATCGGGGAAGCCGGCGATGCGGGCGTAGTTGCTCTCCGCCTGGAAGCGGGCTCCGTGGAGAGGCGTGAAGAGGCCGTAGCTGGCCCCGCACCCGCCGGTGGCCAGCGACTCGAAGGAGGGCGGGATGTCCCGCAGCCCCCAGCGGGCCATGGTGGAGTTCCCGGAGCTGGCGATCCACTCGTCGGAGTGGTGGGCCGAGGCGGCCACGTAGTTGTCCCAGGAGCACTCGACGTCGGCTACGACGGAGTTCACCAGGGTCTGGGCCAGACGGGGGTCGTCCAGGGCCTCCTCGGCCACCCTGCCTGGCAGGTTCACCTCCAGGAGCTCCTGCGTGTCGCAGGCGCCCAGGGCGAGGATGGCCAGGACCAGGGCTCCCAGCGTCCAGCGCCGGCCCGCCGCGGGCGCCCCACCGATGCGATGCGTGTTCGTCATGATTCGGTTCCTCTGCGCTCGACGGTTCATCAGAAGGTCACCCGGACGGTGAAGAGAAGGCGCTTCGTGGGAGGCCAGGCCTCCTGGATGTAGGCGTGGAGGCCTCCGGGGTCGGTGCCGCTGGCCCCGGTGTCTCGTTGCTCCGGATCGCGGATGGGGTAGCCGAAGGCCTCGTCGGTGGCCTGCCAGATGGTCCACAGGTTGTGGGCCGAGACGTTGAAGGTAAGGCGCTCTGCACCCATGCCGGCGGCGAAGCGCTCCGGCAGGGTGTAGGTGGCCGAGACCCGGCGGAGCTTGGCGAAGCTGGCGTCGATGAGCCCCGACTGGTTGATCCCGTCGGAGCCCAGCGCCTCGTAGCCCAGCAGGATGGGATCGCTGCGCTCCTGGATGGCCCGGGTGACCCGGAAGAAGAGGTGGGCCCCGGCGGCGGTGCCGTTCACCATGGTGTGGCCGCCCTGGTAGTCCATCTGCGCGAAGAGCTGGAGGTTCTCTCCGAGGGTCAAGGTGGTGCCCAGCGAGACCTCCCGCGTAGGAATGGGCGCACCCTGGAACACGCGGGGCGCCTCATCGCAGGGGACGGCGGCTCCCCCGCCGCGGGAGAGGTCCGAGGTACCGGGCACCAGCGCGCCGCCCTCACACAACACGTTGGTGGCGATGGCATCGGCTCCCGTCCCCTGGACGTCGGCGGAGACGACGTTCTTCAGGAAGATGGCGCCCAGCGGGAAGCCCTCGGCGTACATCTGGCCGGCCCAGCCGGTGGTGGGGTTGGAGCCGTTGAGGATCTGTGGCGGAAGGCCGCCCAGGCTGGCGATCTCGTTGGAGTTGGTGGCGACGTTCAGGTCCATGTCCAGGTCCCAGCCGCGCCCCTGCCAGACCTGGGCGTTGAGGGCCACCTCCAGCCCCGAATTGGTGATCTCGCCGATGTTCTGGAACTGGATCCCGGGGAAGCCCACCGAGGGTTTCACGGGCACCTGGATGATGGCGTCCTTCCGGGTCTGGTCGTAGTAGGTCACCTGGAGCGCCAGGCGATCGTCGAGGAAGGTGCCGTCGAAGCCGAACTCGAACTCCTCGCCCACCTCCGGTTCCAGGTCCGGGTTCCCCACGTTCTCCGGACGCAGGGTGGAGGCCCCCCCGGAGCCCACCGCGGGTTCGTAGGTCCGGAGCGCCGCGAAGACGTCGGGCTGCTGCCCGGCCCGTCCCCAGGCCCCGCGGACCCGGAGCTGGCTGAGCCAGTCCACGCCCTGGAGGAAGGCTTCGTCCGAGAGGACCCAGCTCGCGCTCACCTTGGGGTAGACGACGAAGTCGAAGTTCTCTCCGAAGGCCGAGTTGTCGTCGCCGCGCACCGCGGCGGTGAGGAAGAGGCGGTCCTGCCAGGAGAGCTGCTCCTGCACGTACGCCCCGATCGTCTTGTTCTCCAGGAAGCCCTCCTGGGCATCCTTCTGGGCGCCGGCACTCACCGTCTCCAGGGTCGCGATGGGGAAGATCTCCCCCTCGGCGTAGATCCAGTCCTCCTGCTTCTGGTAGTACTGCACGCCGCCGGAGGTGGAGAGGGCGAGCGCGTCCGACGGGGCCCAGTCCACCGTCGCCG
Source organism: uncultured Gemmatimonadota bacterium (assembly GCA_937136445.1). GTDB lineage: Bacteria > Gemmatimonadota > Gemmatimonadetes > Longimicrobiales > Gaopeijiaceae > JAJCZZ01. The sequence continues at coordinate 1,633 of CAKZOQ010000441.1, read as the reverse complement.
AGTAGTCGGCGGAGATGTACTGGGTGGTCTGGCGGAGCGCCGACTTCGCGCCCTGCGGGCTGAAGTGGCCCGGGCCGTTGATGGGTCGATAGAGCTGGGTGTTGTTGGTCTCGGTCCAGTCCGCGCCCCACTTGAGGCGATGGGTGAACCAGCCCGTGGGCCGGTGGGTGGCGGTGACGTTGTAGGTGGAGCGGTTCACCGACTGGAAGCCGTCCACCGAGTCGGCCAGCACCTCCGGCAGGTAGCCGATGTAGCCCCGGGAGGGCCCGTCCACCGGGTTGTTGGCCGTGGAGCCCTCCTCGCACCCGCCGAAGCAGGACCAGAGGATGGCGGTGGTGACGGGCTGGTTGGCCGAGGAGGACTCCAGCTTCGACCGCACTCCGCCGATGCCGAACTGCAGGTCCAGGTCCTCTCGGGGGGTCCAGTTGAGGTTCGCCCGACCGCGGAACTGGTTCTGCCAGTTGTAGTCCACGATGCCCTCCTCACGGTCCCACGATCCGGAGAAGTAGTAGCGGAGCTCCTCGCTCCCGCCGCTGACGCTGGCGGCGTAGCCCTGGGGCTGGCCGGTCTGGAACCACTCGTTGCCGTTCCGGATCCGATCCTCCCGCAGGACGTTGAAGGCGGTGACCTCCCCGGCGGTGCAGTCCCCGGAGGTGCCCTGGCACCGGTACCAGGTGTTGGGGAAGTACTCCTCGGGGTTCGGGAGCCAGTTGGCCCCCTGCTTCACGGAGAACTCGAAGCGGGGTGCGCCCCGGGTCCCTCGCTTGGTGATGATGTTGATGACGCCGTTGGAGGCCTCGGTGCCGTAGAGCGTCGCCGCCGCGGGGCCCTTGATGACCTCGATGGAGGCGATGTCCTCGGGGTTGATGTCGTTGAGGCGGGAGGGCGGCGCCTGAGCGTCCACGCCCACCCCGCCCTGGCCTCCGCCGGCGTCGGCGTTGTTGCCGTTCACCCGCACGCCGTCGACGTAGACCAGCGGCTGGGAGTTGAGGGAGATGGAGGAGGCCCCCCGGATGCGGATGTTGGCCCCCGTCCCCACCTCGCCTCCGGCCACCGCGACGTTCATCCCCGCCACGCCACCCTGGAGGAGGGACTCGATGTCCTCCGGAGGTGCCAGGCGCGTGAGGTCGTCGGCGCGGACGGTGCCCACCGTGTTGCCGAGGGAGCGGGCGAGCTGTCGGCCGGCGGTGCCGGTGACGACGATGGCATCCAGCTCCACCGCCCGCTGCTCCAGCCGCACCATGAGGTCGGTGGTGCCTCGCGCCACGTCGTCCCGCCAGGTCCGGTAGCCCAGCATGACCACTTCGAGGGTCACCGTCTCCTGGGGCACCGACTGGACGACGAAGCGCCCGGCGGGTCCGGCCAGGGCCCCGAGGCCCGTCCCCACCACCGTGACCTGGGCGCCGGCGAGCGGCTCCCCGCTGTTGGCGTCCACCACCATACCGCCGATCTGGTTCTGGGCGGCGAGGCCCGGGGCGAAGGCCAGCAGCACGAGGCCGAGGAGGGCGAGTCCGACACCGAGGGTGTGTGCCCCCGGGGACCGTCGGAACGCGGCCGGATCGGCCGCCGGGGGTGCAGCGCGTGGCGAGGCCATCGAGACAATCTCCGTCCAGGGGGTGCGCATGGATCCCGG
>CAKZOQ010000440.1 GCA_937136445.1 uncultured Gemmatimonadota bacterium | reverse complement strand
CCGGTCTCCATCGGGGATTCGATCCGGCTCCTCGGTCGGACGCAGCTGGACGGGGGACGTTTGGTGCTCTCGGACGTGGACGCCACGGTCCTCATCTCCCAGGCCGAGATTCCGGTCCCTGTGGAGCTCTCCACCGGGGCCGCCGCGGCGGCGGCGGGCGGTCTTCGGGACGCCGACCTGGTCCGGATCCGGAACGGGACCATCTCCGATACCATGACCACGGTGGACGGCGACTTCCGGTTCGTCGTGGATGACGGCACCGGCCCGCTGACCATCGTGCTCCAGTCGTTCCTCCAGATCAACACGGCACCCATCATTCCCGACTCCGTCTTCCGGATCCAGCAGGCCATCGGGCTCCTCGTGCCCGGCACCGACCCGGGCGGCGGCACCTCCTGGAGGCTCCTGCCCCGGAGCGGCGGCGACGTGGCCATCGACGTCCGTCAGGTGGACCTCGGGCTGTCCATGACGGCGGATCGGGAGTCGGCGTCCACTGGCGACACGGTGGCGTATACGTTGGTGGCTCGGAACCTCGGCGGCATCGCCACCACCGGGGTGGAGGTCCTGGACTCCCTCCCCGGCGGACTGAGCCTCATCGATGCCCGCGTCACCCGAGGTGCCTTCGACGAAGACACCGGCGTGTGGACGGTGGGGGCCATGCCCGCCACCGCCTCCGACACCCTCGAGCTCCGGGCCCAGGTCGGGACCGGTGTGGCCAACCCCTTCATCCACCGGGCACGCTTTCGCCCCCTCTCGGGCGCCCTGGACACGGATCCGACGAACAATCAGGCGGCGGTCTCCATCGGCGTCGGGGCTGGCAGCCAGGCCGCGGCCTCGCAGGTGATCCGCTGGTCGGAGGTACGTGGGGGAGCGCTTCCACCCGACCTGGCCTCGGCCTGGTCCCCCGAGCCCGAGCCGCCGAGGCCGTAGGCGAGATCCATGTGGTACGTACGGCCGTGGTGCAGCATCACGCGGATCTCCTCGGCTACCCAGCGGACCGCGCGCTGGGCGAGAGCGACTGGAGGGAGTGATCGTCAGCTTCTGGCGACCGACCCTCGTCCCGGACCTCAGGCCGCCGCTTCCGCGGCCACCTCGGGCGCGGGTCCCACGATCCCACGGGCCCAGGTGCGCAGGTGATGCAGGAACTGACGCTGGTGCTCCAGCTCGGTCATCGTGTGAGTGCACTCGGGCAGGAACTCCACCTTCGCCCGCTCGTCCAGACCAAGGCCGGGGAAGGCGTCGTGATGCTGGCGCCGGTAGAGATACTCCTGCGCCCCGGTGAAGAAGAAGAAGAGCTCGGTGTCCCGCTCCAACAGGGCACGCAGGCCGGCCTCGACCTCCTCCCTCGGCGGGAAGACCCGGCGGTACTCGGGCTTCACGAAGACCTCCTCGCGGTCGTCGGACACCCCGGCCTGCTCCGGCGCCACCCGGACCTTGATGGAATGCATCC
>CAKZOQ010000439.1 GCA_937136445.1 uncultured Gemmatimonadota bacterium | reverse complement strand
CCCGCCGGGCGATCTCCGCCTCCGGTCGCGGCACGTTCCGCACCGCCATGGCGCCATGGAGGGCGAGGTAGACGCCGTCCACCGGCATGGCGGCCTCCAGCTCCGCGATCTGCTGATCCAGGAAGTGGTCGAAGGTCTCCCGGGCGTTCCAACGCCGGGACGACCCGCCGAAGACGTCGTGGGGGGAGGTGAGCCCGATGAGCTCGATGTCGCCGTAGTCCCGGGCCTGGTCCCGGAAGCCGCGGATGTAGGATCCGGAGCCCAGCAGCTCCTCCCCGCCGGACGGCTCCCCGGCCCGCACCCAGTCCTCCACCGTCACGTCCTCCCCAGGGCAGAAGGTGCAGGTCTCGTGCTGGAACTTGAGGACGGCCACCCGGAACGACGGCCCTTCCTCCTCGGGGGCACCGCACGCCGCGAGAAGCGGGAGGAGGGCAAGGGCGAGGACGAAGGAGGCGCGCCGGAGCGCGGAGGCTGAGTGCATGGAGGAACGGGCAGGTGAGGGGAACGCGGGCGGGGGTAGGTGTCCAAGAGGGGCCTCCGGAGGCGGGGTAGCAAGCCCTCGGGGCGCGGCCGCACCCTCGCCTCCAGGCCCTTCTAGTCCGTGCGAAGGACGAGGGCCGGGTCCGTCCGGCTGGCCCGCCGAGCGGGCACGAACGCCGCAGTCGCCGTGAGTGCGAGGAGGAGGACCGCCAACACGACGTACCGGTCGGCGGCGAGGGGATCGACCTCGAACAGGAGGTCCGAGATGGGAGACGAGATCAGCAGCGCTCCGCCCATCCCGGTGAGCAGGCCTACCCCCCCGACCACGACGGCATGCCCGACCATCCGAAGGGCGACGCTCCCCGGGCTCGCACCGAGTGCGATCCGGACCCCGATCTCCCCCTTCTCGAGCGCGACGATGAACGAGATCACCCCGTACATGCCGATGCAGGCCAGGAGCAACGCAAGCCCGGCGAAGCCGGCCACCAGTCCGGCGTTCAGACGCTCCCGGGCCTGTTCCGCCCAGCGGAGGTCCTCGACGCGACTCACCCCGACGAAGGGACCCGAGACCGGTATGCCCGCGTCCACCGAGGAGATGGCCTCTTCGATGGCGGTCATCCTGGCCGGCGAGGTGTCGCGGGCCCGGATCAGCAGACGACCCGCCGGCCAGGGAGAGTTGCGTGTAGGGGACGTAGACGGCCGGAGCCGGGCTGCCTCCGGCCTCCGTGACGTCGAAATCGGACACGACGCCGATGGTCCGGCCCATGAGGGGCTCTCCGAAGTCCGCTCGGGTGCTGGCCGCCTTCCGAACGCCGACCGTCTGGCCCAGGGTCTCGCGGGGTCCACCCAGGGCCGCCGCCAGCGTCCGGTTGACGACCATGGGGCCCTCCCCGCCCCGGGCGTCGTCCGGCGCGAAGGCACGACCGGCCAGGAGCGGGGCCTGGAGCGTTTCGAAGTATCCGGGGGAGACCGTCCGGTAGAGGACGGACAGGTCCCGCTCCGCGTCCTCGGGTACCGCTCCCGGGGCAGCGGGGGTCAGGGCCCCGGCGAAGCCCCCCGGACCGTGGTTCGTGACCGCCGCCGAGGCCACTCCGGGAACGGCTTCCACGGCCGCCAGCAGGCCCGAATAGAGCTCCGTGACCGCCTCTTCGGCGTCGTAGGCCGGCGACGGAGGGTTCACCTGGGCCACCATGAGGCCCTCCGGCTCGTAGCCGGGATCCACGGACGAGAGCTTCAGGAAGGTCTCACCCAGGAGCCAGGTGCCCAGCAGGAGGACGAAGGTCATGGAGACCTGCGCGGCCTGAATGCCCGAGAGGAGGAGCGTCGGCCGTCCGGCGCCCGACGTCGTGCCGCGGAGATCGTCGGCGACGGAGGCACCCCGGGTCTGGCGGGCCACCAGGAGGGCGAAGAGGAAGGCTGTGGCGCTCCACGATGCCGTAGAGGTCGTCGGAATCGCCGTAGGGAAGCGGGCTGAGGAGCACGGCGTGCACCAGTCCAAAGGCCCCGGTGCTCGCGCCGATCCCGAGGGCCAGCGTGAGCCCCACCGCGAGCGCGAATCCGGGGACGGGCGCGCACGATCCGCACGGCGTTGGCGACGTCGGCGCGGAGGGCCGCCCTCGTCTCCCGGTTCATATGGCGATCGCGGTCGGGGTCCGTGACCGGACTCGGACGAGGCCGGCTTCCTTGGCAACGGCCAGGTACTCGCCGGAGGTGCGGGGAACCAGAATACCGCCCGGCTGCTGCACCTTGCGCAGGCACGATCTTCGGATGTTATTCGGGTTCATTCCCCAGATCCGAGGAAGACGACGATGGACGGAACCGTGCTGCTCCCCGAGTTCGACCAGGAGATGGCCCACACCCGCCGGGCGCTGGAGCGGGTGGACGAGACACGTTTCGACTGGAAGCCCCACGAGAAGTCCTTCAGCCTGAAGGATCTCGCCACCCACCTGGCCCGCCTGCCCATCTGGCTGAGCATGACGCTGGACACCTCCGAGTTCGACTCCGACGCCGGGGACTTCCCCGACACCCCCGTGGAGAGCCGCGAGGATCTGCTGGCCCTCTTCGACGAGGGCGTCGCCGAGTCCCGTGCCAAGCTCCAGTCCGCCTCCGCCGACGACCTGGTCCAGCCCTGGAGCCTGATGATGGAGGGAGAGGCGGCATTCACCCTCCCCAAGGCCGTCGTCCTCCGCACCTGGGTCTTCAACCACATCGTGCACCATCGGGGCCAGCTCACCGTCTACCTCCGCCTGCTGGACATCCCCGTCCCCGCCATCTACGGCCCCTCCGCAGACGAGGAGCCCCACGGGTAGCGCTCGGTGCGCTCCTTCGAGGCTCACACGCCGAGCGCCTCCAGGAAGTCCGCGCCGTACCGCTCGAGCTTCGTCGGCCCCACGCCGGAGACCTCCAGGAGCTCCCCCGGGGTGCCCGGGCGCGAAAGCACCATTTCCCGCAGCACCTGGTCGCTGAAGACAATGTAGGCGGGCACGCCCTGCCGATCGGCGAGCTCCTTCCGGAGGGCGCGGAGGCGCTGGAAGAGAGCCTCGTCGTCGTCGGAGGCGGGCCCGGCGGTGCTGGAGAGGTGGCCTCCACGACGGCGAGCGCGCCCACCCCCCGACGAGGACCCGCCCCCCATCATCATCTCGGCGGCGAGCTCCTTCACCGAGACGCCCGTGCAGATGTCGCAGGCGTCCCGGCAGGGCTCCATGGCCTCCTCGAAGTGGCCCAGGATGGCCCGGTGGCGGCACCAGCCCCGATCCACCATGCGGAAGAGGTCCACCGTGCCCTGGTGCCGGGCCTGACGGAGCTTCGCATCGTGGATGTCGTCCAGAAAGCGTTCGTGCATCTTCACGTCGGCCCACGAATAGAAGAGGATGCAGTCGCTGTCCAGGCCGTCCCGGCCGGCACGCCCCATCTCCTGGTACCACGACTCCACGTCCTTGGGCATGTCCCGGTGGATGACGAAGCGGACGTTGGATTTGTCGATGCCCATCCCGAAGGCGACGGTGGCCACCACCACCTCCACGTCGTCCCTCTGGAAGGCCTCCTGGTTCCGGGACCGCTCCTCGTCGGAGAGCCCGGCGTGGTAGGGAACCGCGTCCACGCCGTTCTTCCGCAGGTAGTCGGCGGTGGATTCCACGGAACGCCGGGAGAGGCAGTAGACGATCCCCGACTCGCCCTCCTGGCGACGCACCAGCGCCAGGATCTCCCGGCGGGTGTTGCCCTCGCCCTTCTTCCGGCAACGGATCTTGAGGTTGCGGCGGAAGAAGGACCCCTTGTAGCCCGACGGCTTCGACATGCCGAGCTGCCGGAGGATGTCCCGGGCCACCGTCCGGGTGGCGGTGGCGGTGAGGGCCAGCACCGGCACGTCCAGGCCCTTCTTGAGCCCTCGTAGCCGGCGGTAGGAGGGCCGGAAGTCATGGCCCCACTGGCTGATGCAGTGGGCCTCGTCCACGACCAGCAGCGAGATGGGTGAGTCGGCCACCACCTCGCGCAGGTTCCCCTCCAGCGCCTCCGGGGCCAGGAAGACCAGCTCCCAGTCGCCCTCGCGGAGACGGGCCAGACGGCGGCGGCGCTCGTCGAAGTCCAGGGTGGAGTTGATCTCCACCGCGCGGAAGCCCAGCGCCTGCAGGGCGTCCACCTGGTCCTTCATCAGGGAGATGAGGGGTGAGATGACCAGGACCGTCCCCTCGAGCATCCGGGCGGGGAGCTGATACGTCAGCGACTTCCCGGCTCCGGTGGGCATGACCGCGATGCAGTCCTCCCCGGCCAGGACGGCGTCGATGACCTCGCGCTGGCCAGGACGGAAGGCATCGAAGCCGAAGACCCGCTCAAGGACCTGAAGGGGGTCGTCGACGGCGTCCGCAGCCGTCCCCTCGGGGGTCGGGTCCACGCCACCCGCGGCTGCATCCCGGGCCCCCCGACCGGTCTCCGCCTCGGGATCTACCGCCTCCGGAACGGGCCGGGACGTAGCGCCGAAGTCGAGGTTCGCCTGCTCCTCCACCGCCGCGTCAGCCGCCGCCGGAGGGCGGCACGAGCCGGTTGAGGTCCTGGGAGAGCCGGCCGCCCCCCATGTAGCCCAGGACCGCCCGCACCGCCGGCGCCTGCGCCACAGGAGAGATGCCGAGGGTATAGCGGGCCTCAGCTTCCGCCTGCAACTCGCCGGAGGTGGAGTCCGGCTGGGCCATCTGTACCGCCGTGAGGCTCAACGGCTCCCCGCCCTGAAGCCGGATCAGGGCGGCGGGAGGGGCGGGAAAGGTCGTCCGGACGGCCCCGCCAGCGCCCGCGGGCGTCGTCCACACCACCTGCGTGGCAGGGTCCGACAGGTCGCCGAAGTGGAGGAAGTAGTGGGTCTCCCCGTCCAGAGGAGCCGCTACATCCACCCGGATATCCAGCGCCGGGGCCATCACCAGGTCGGGATGCTGGAAGGTGAACCCGAGGGAGTCCAGGTTGTCGTCGAACTCCGCCTCCTCCAGCGAGTCCAGCTCG
>CAKZOQ010000438.1 GCA_937136445.1 uncultured Gemmatimonadota bacterium | reverse complement strand
TCGGATACTCCATCGGCGCCATCGGCATCCACCGCCTGGGCCTGTTCCTGGCCCTGAACGCGGGCCTCTGGAGCGCGATCTGCATCGTCATCAGCGGACCGTTCTGGACCCGGGGCTGGCCGGAATGGTGGGGCTGGTGGCTCAACCTTCCGATCTGGTAAGGGGACACGACCATGGCTGAGTATCAGAACCTCTTCACCCAGATCCAGGTCCGGCACGCGCCGGACCCCGGGGTGCCCATCGGCCCCGACGAGCGCGATCGGCTCCTCAAGCCCGGAGGCTTCAGCTACCTGCTGGGGCGGATCGGGGATGCCCAGATCGGGCCCCTCTACCTGGGCTGGCTCGGGATCGCATCGCTGATCTGCGGCTTTGCCGCCATCGAGGTCATCGGCTTCAACTTCCTGGCCCAGGTGAACTGGGATCCGGTGGAGTTCATCCGACAGCTTCCCTGGTTGGGCCTCGAGCCGCCGGGACCGGAGTACGGGCTGTCCATCCCACCGCTGGCCGAGGGCGGCTGGTGGCTGGTGGCCGGCTTCCTCCTCACCATGAGCATCATCCTCTGGTGGTTCCGGATGTACTTCCGGGCCAAGAAGTTGAAGATGGGGACGCACGTGGCCTGGGCCTTCGCCAGCGCCATCTTCCTCTACCTGGTGCTGGGCTTCATCCGCCCGGTGGTCATGGGGAGCTGGAGCGAGGCGGTGCCCTTCGGGATCTTCCCGCACCTGGACTGGACGGCAGCCTTCTCCATCCGGTACGGGAACCTGTTCTACAACCCGTTCCACATGCTGAGCATCGTCTTCCTGTACGGGTCGGCGCTCCTCTTCGCCATGCACGCCGGGACCATCCTGGCCACGGCGAAGATGGGGGGGGAGCGGGAGATCGATCAGATCACCGACCGCGGGACGGCCGCCGAACGGAGCATGCTCTTCTGGCGCTGGACCATGGGCTTCAACGCCACCATGGAGAGCATCCACCGGTGGGCGTGGTGGTTCGCCGTCCTCACGACGCTGACGGGCGGGATCGGCATCCTCCTCACCGGGACCGCGGTGGACAACTGGTACCGATGGGGCATCAAGCACGGCATCGTTCCCGAATACGTGCAGCCCTACGACGATCCGAGCCCGGCGGTCGAACCCGGTGAGCTCGACGGTCCGATGCGGGGTGATGCCGACGACTCGTTCAGCCCGCTGCCCGACGACGGGTACGTTCCCGGTCCCATCAGTCGGGGCCTCGAGCTCGACGACGGGCGGGTCCTGACCTTCGGTCTCGCCGGTGGGGCTCCGGCCCTTGGAGGTGACCAGTGAACACCCGACGCGTACTTCCGCTGGCGGTCCTCACCGCCCTCCTGGCCTCGGCCGGGTGCGAGCTTCCGCCCGTCGACTCCGAGAACATCGGGCCGCGTGGGCTCTCCATGGGGACGGTCGAGAATCCCAGCGTCACGCGACCGGACAGCATCGCGTACGTGGAGGCCTATCCCGCGGACCCCGACCCCATCCCCGGCGACCTGCCTGCGGCGCCCGCCGGGACCTTCGAGAACGTCCAGGTCCTGGGCAATCTGAGCGTGGCCGAGTTCAACCGCTCCATGGTGGCCATGACCAACTGGGTGAGCCCGGAGCAGGGCTGCAACTACTGCCACGTGGTCCAGGACGACGGCTCCGTCATCATGGCGGCCGACGACGTCTACACGAAGGTGGTGAGCCGTCGGATGATCCAGATGACCAAGTACATCAACGAGGAGTGGAGCAGCCACGTGGGTGAGGAGGGGGTCAACTGCTACACCTGCCACGTCGGCCAGCCCCAGCCCGAGTACGTCTGGACGCTGGATCCCCATGAGCCCAACCTGCGCTACTACCTGGACCGGGAGGACGTGCGGGTGCAGTCGCAAGCCGCCCTCACTGGCGACGCCGAGGTGGAGACCTCCATCCAGAACGCGCGCAACACCTACTGGTTCATGATCCACACCAGCAACGCGCTGGGCGTCAACTGCACCTACTGCCATGCCTCGGCCCGCTTCTCCGACTGGGAGGAGAGCCCACCGGCGCGCGTCACCGCGCTCCGCGGCTACCGGATGGTACGGGACATCAATCAGCAGTTCGTGGCGCCCCTGGGATCGATCCTTCCGGACTCGGTCCAGGGTCCCGAGGGCGACGGCCCCAAGGTGCAGTGCATGACCTGCCATCAGGGGGTCAACATCCCCGCGTATGGCCTGGCCCGCGCGACCCTCTATCCCGCGCTGACCCTGCCCGAGGCGGTGCATCCAGCCGCCACCGAGGAGGCCGCCGCGGACATCGACATGGACGCGCTGAACGAGTTGTTCATGGAGGCCCACCAGGGCATGGCGGCGCACCCCGAGGCGGGAACGGCCGGCGAGACGCACCTGCCGGATGTGGCGGGCGGATCGCGGTGAACTCGGCGTCCCACCACACGTTGGACGGGCTCGCTTCCCGGCATCATCGGGAGGCGGGCCCGGCCCGTGTCTGACCCATGACGCCCCTCGCCCTCGGCTTCTTCTGCGCCTGCGTGGTGGTCTGGTGGGCGGGGACGGGGGTGGTGATGCTGACCGGCCGCCTCGAGCGCCGGAGCGTGCGGCTCTGGGTGGCGGCGCTCTGCACGCTGATGGCCGCAGGCGCCCTCTGGGTCATCGCCGGGCTGCCGGTGCAGCCCACGACGTGGAGCGTCGGCGTGGAGCTCCTCTGCGCCCTCACCGTGTGGGGCTGGGTGGAGACGACGCTGTACACCGGGGTGCTCACCGGCCCACCCGGGCCCGGGCTCCCGGAGGAAGCGAGCGAGTGGACGCGCTTCGTCCACGCCTTCCAGGCCAACCTGCACCATGAGCTGGCCATCGCCGTGGCCGTCCTGGCCACCTGGGCCGCCAGTCGCGCCGCCGGAGGCTCCGCCTTCGCGCCGGGCGCGGTGCTGGCGCTGGCCCTCATGCACGAGAGCGCCCGCCTGAACGTGCTGCTGGGCGTGCGCAATCTGAACGCTGATCTCCTGCCGGGTCATCTGGCCCACTTCCGCGTCTACTTCCGGGAGCGGACCATGAACTGGTTCTTCCCGGTGGCGCTGGGCGCCCATGCCGTGGGCGCGGTGTGGCTCGGCGTCCTGTCGGCCACCGCGGCGAGCGCGGGCCTCCCCGCCATGGCCACCGGCTGGGCCCTCCTGGCAGGGCTGGTCGCGCTGGGCTTCCTGGAGCACCTGGCGCTGATGCTGCCCTTCCGGCCGGAGATGCTGTGGGGGTGGGCCATGGGGCGGGCGGGGTAGGGGCACCGCCACCGCCACCGCTCCCGCGGGCAGGGGCGCCATGCGCGTCCCGACCTGGTTCCTCATCCTCGGTCTCCTGGTCGCCTGCGGTCCCGGTGAGCCTCCTGAGACGGATCCATCCGGAACTCCTTCGCCGGAGGCTCCCTCGATCGAGGGTACGGAGCCGTCTTCATCCGCGGTCCCGAGCCCCCTCGCCGGCACGAGTTGGCGCCTGGTGGAGCTCCAGTCCATGGACGACGCCACCGGCACCCGCACCCCCGACGATCCGGACGCCTACACCCTCCAGCTCGACGCGGATGGTTCGGCGTCGCTGGGCCTCGACTGCAACCGTGGTGGAGGAGGGCGGACCGATGGCCTGGACGGTCCGGGGCGATTCGGCTGCGGGCGTGGCGGTGCGAGCGCGGGCGGACCCGGCCTCGGAGGCCATCGTCCGTCACCCCCGGGGCACCACGCTGGACAACCTGGGGTGTGAGTGGGTCGTAGAGACCGTCTGGTGCTATAGGCAGGAGATGAGTTCTCCGCGCGAAGGGAGGGGGATCTCCATCTGATCCGTGTCAGCGCCGAACGCTACGAGGTCCCGGACGCGGTGGTCCTGGGGGGCTGACCCCGGGGTCGCGGACCCGGTCCGGCGTGTCGGAGAGCACGTCGCTGCCCCGTGGGAGGACCCATGCACCCCGTTTGCGGTGTACCCGCCTCAGAATCCCTCCCGGATCACCCACCCGAACCACCGACCCGCATGAAGCCTTCGTCGATGAGTGCCGCCGTCGTCCTCCTGCTCACCCTCCTCGTCACGCTGCCGGCCTCCGCCCAGGAGCCCAACTTCGGGCGGGCGATCGTGCTCGAGGGCGAGGACCTCGTCATCGGGCAGCCGGTGAACTGGTACGGCCCGGGCATGGTCTACACCTACCGGCCCGACGGAAACGGGGGATGGGTCGAGCAGTCGACCTTCGCCGCCCCGGACTCCTCCCGAATGGACGACTTCGGGCGGGCGCTCTCGCTGGACGGCTCGACGCTGGCCGTCGGCGCGCCGCGGAAGCGGGACGGCTCGGGGGTCGTCTACCTCTTCGAGCGGACGGCGGATGGCTGGGACTTCTCCGAGATGATCGAGCCGGAGGGCGAGGCGGATCACGCCCTCTTCGGGGTGTCGGTCTCCCTCGAGGGCGACGAGCTCCTCGTGGGCTCCCCGGCGGTGGACGGCACCGGTGTGGTTCGTCGTTACACACGCGGCGCGGACGGGTGGAACGCCGCTGGCACCCTCGCGCCGACGGACGAGGGCGCGGAGGCGTTCGGGACCACGGTGGCCCGGGCGGGCTCGGCGGTGGTCATCGGCGCCCCGGCCTCCGACGACGGTGTGGGCCGGGCCTACCTGGCGTCGCGCACCGAGACCGGGTGGGGAGACGCGCAGCGCCTCACGACGCCCGAGGGCCTCTTGGAGCAGTCCGGCTTCGGAGCCTCCGCCGCGGCGGTGCCCGGCCGGCTGGCCGTCGGGGCGCCGGGCGCGGGCAGCGTCCATCTCTACGCGGCGAGCGGCCCGGGAAGCTGGTCCCTCGACGGGACGCTGCGGGCCTACGACCGTACCGACGGCTCGGCCTTCGGCTACGCCCTGGCCGCCGGAGACGACGCCCTCTGGGTCGGGGCGCCGAGCGCCGCCGGCGCCGACGGACGGGTCTACCGCTTCGAGGCGGACACCCAGGGCGGCTGGGGCGCCGCGGTGCGGGTCGATCCCGACGAGACCGACGGCGACTCCTGGCCGCTGGGCTTCGGATACGCCCTGGCCGTGGACGGCAATCAGGCGGTGGTGGGGATGCCCACCCGGGACTTCGGGGAGGGTCGGGCCATGGCCTTCACCCGGACCGGGGACGGCTGGGAGGCCGGCGAGCTCCTCGAGGGCCAGATCTTCCGGCTCGGTCAGGACCTGGCCACCGGGGACCGCTGCACCGACGGGGAGATGTCCGGCGAATTTCCCTGCACCAACATGGAGCTGGTCTCCCACCTGCCCATCTCGGAGCTGGGTGGGGAGCGGGGCGTCTGGGTGAACGACGTCTGGGGGTGGACCGATCCGGAGACCGGCCGCAACTACGCCCTGGTCGCCCGCCGGGACGGGGCCTCCTTCCTGGATGTCACGGACCCGGCGGCCCCCCGGCTCGTCGGGACCCTCCCGCGGACCGACGGCTCTCGGCCCTCGGTGTGGCGGGACATCAAGGTCATCGACACCCACGCCTTCATCGTCTCCGACGGGGCGGGGGAGCACGGCATGCAGGTGTTCGACCTGACGCGGCTCCGCGACGTGGCGGGCGCCCCGGTGGAGTTCGAGCCGGAGACCACCTACCACGAGATCGCCAGCGCCCACAACGTCGTCGCCGAGACCTCCACGGGCTACGTCTACATCGTCGGGGCCAACGGCGGCGGGACGACCTGCGGCGGTGGGCTCCACATCGTGGACGTCCGTCAGCCCGAGAACCCGACCTTCGCCGGGTGCTACCGCGACGCCTCCGGGCCCGGCGCCAGCGGCTACACCCACGACGCCCAGTGCCTGGTCTACCAGGGACCGGACGAGGACTACCAGGGCCGGGAGATCTGCATCGGGTCCAACGCGTCGGAGATCAACATCGCCGACGTCACCGACAAGCAGAATCCGGTGAGCGTGGCCCGGGCCACCTACCCCAACGCCACCTACACGCACCAGGGCTGGTTCGACGAGGAGCAGCGCTACTTCTACCAGAACGACGAGGGCGACGAGACCGCCGGCGTGGTGGATCGCACCCGCACCATGGTCTGGGACCTGACGGACCTGGACGATCCCATCCTGGTGGAGCAGTACTTCGCCCCCGTCGCCGCCTCGGACCACAACCTCTACATCGTCGGCGACCGGATGTATCAGTCCAACTACGGGAGCGGCCTCCGGGTCATCGACATTTCCGACCGGGAGAACCCCCGGGAGATCGCTCACTTCGACAGCGCCCCGTACAACGATGACGGCCCCGGCTTCAGCTCCAGCGAGAGCGGCGCGTGGAGCAACTACCCCTTCTTCGAGGACGGGCTGGTGATCTTCACCAGCGTGCGGGAGGGGCTGTTCATCATGCGGGTGGATCCGCCGGTGAGCTGAGGGGGGGAGGGGGAACCGCGACCTACTCGGGAGCGGTCGAACGGTCCCCGTCAGCAGCCTCCTCACACACCGCTCGGTCGGCCTGGAGCAGGTCGGCGAAGACGTCTGCACCGTACTCCACGGACCCGTCCACCTCGGGCGGCCGGATGAACCCGACCGCCTCGTCAGGGGCGCGAAGGATCGGGCGAGAAGATGTCGCGGCTCGGTACACCGGCCACCCGGCGCGTTCTGGACAGTATCTCGTGCCTGTTCATGTCCGGTACTCAGACAGTCTGCCCTGGAAGGACCTCTCTCATGCGGATCCTGAAGACTCGCTACGCTGCTCTTGGATACGGGTCCACTCGGCCTCCAAGCCCAACTCCTTGACCCAATGCTCGACGTACTCGAGATCCATCCGGTCGAGGGAGCGCTCAAGCAGTTGGAGGACATCCCTACGCTGCAAGGCCGAGTCGGCCAGCTTCCCCCACTCGAGCTTCGCGAGGAGGAGGTCTTCGGGGGTGGCCAGTGATACGTCTACGCCCAAGAGAGAAGTTGTGCTTCGGCGCTCGAACTCGACCTGGCTGAAGGGGCGCTCTTTCCGGACGATCAGGTCCACCTTCCATCCCGAGTCCGGGTCGATGGCGTTGAACTGCCCCCTCGATTCCAGGGCCGCGAGAGCGGTCTCCCGGTCGACGTAGTAGCCAGCGGCCGAGAACTCGTCGATGATGCGCCGGAGATCGGCCTCACGCGGATCGATCACGACGTCGATGTCCTGCGTCGCTCTGGGCGTCGCGTAGTAGGCCGCGGCGAGAGATCCGGTCAGCATGTAGGGGACCCCAGCCTCTTCGAGGATCCCTACGATACGCTTCAGGAAGGCGTCCAGGCTCACGACGAGCCAGGGAGCTGGATCCCATATTCCTCCTGCACGAGACGGGCGACAACCTCCCTGCGGTCAAGCTCGGGATGACGCGCTTGGATACCGGACAGCCGAATGTCCCGCACGGCCTCACTCAGTTGGATCGCGGCGCGAAGCCGCGCCGGACCGCCCATACGGTCCAAGGCGGCGTTCTGAGCGGTCCAGGCCGCAGCACTCGTGTCGAGAGGGCGAGAGGTCATGAATTGAATCTACAGATGCCCAAGTAGACCCGCATGCTCCCGAGTCCATGCCTCCTCACGTTCCTACGTGCCAGCGCGGCCCAACCACAACACGGGCCGACCATCCGCCGCCGTCACCACCACACTACTGTTCATCTACCCGACACCCTCTCGGGCCGTAATTCACCAGAGTGAGCGGAGCGAATGCAGGCGGCAACTGTCGGTCATCTGACGCTGCCCCCACCTGTCGGCAGCAGACCCTCAGGAACGGATCGTACCAGTACCTCGGCCAAGTCCACGATGGATGCGAGGCCTACCAAGTCGATCCGATCTGCTGTGTCAGTCGCACGATGATAGTCCTCGTGGAAGCCAGTAAAGAAGGAGACGGAGGAAACGCCGTTGCTCGCGAAGCTCAGGTGATCTGACCGACTCTCCCTCGGCCTCGCAGAGAACGAGACCGATACACCTCCGCGGCTCGCAGCTGCCGTCACCTGAGCTCGTAGCGGCTCTGACTCAGGGAGAATTCCCACGGTTAGGGGCCCGCCCCGCAGACGCCCAACCATGTCGAGGTTGAGCATCATTACAACCGAATCCAGTGCCATCGGGGGTTCGTCCACAAAGTGCTCTGAACCGAAAAGCCCGCGCTCCTCCGCATCGAAGTGAGCGAAAACAACCGTGAATGGAGCCGGGTCAGCCGCGAGCCGCTTGCCCAGTTCGAGAAGAGCCACGGTCCCCGAGGCGTTGTCATCCGCCCCGACTCGCAAGACAGATCCGCGCTCAGGGTCCAGCGCACCGAACGTCGACCTTCCCAAATGATCGTAGTGTGCGCCGACGACTACGTACCTGTTTCGGCGAGCAGGGTCAGTTCCGACAACGATCGCCACAACATTTTCCGCACGCACGCCAGTGGCGCGGAACCGTTGAAAATACGCTTCCCGACAAGACGACTCGGGTGCGCAGGCGGTGGTTGCAAAGGCTCCACCAACTCCGAGTTGGGAGTACCTCTCCGCGAGAAACACCGCAGCAGAGTCACCTCCGGCGCTCCCCAACGCACGGCCCTCAAGGTACGGGTCCGTGAGGTACCGAATGTCCTCGACCATCCCAGAGGACGGACCTGGCCGGCTCGGCATAGGCCGCGTGGCACTGCAAGCAGCGAACCCCACGAGCAAACACACGGACAGGCGACGGGCGATCATAGCGTCCCGATGGCTTCTTCCCAGGGCAGTTTCAAATCACGTTCAGGGGTTGCCGAGCGTGGCGCGGCTGCCCGTTGCTGGGGCACGGTAGCCCTCCTCGCAGCGTTCCCGCCAGGAGTTCACCCCGGTCGGGGCCATGCAGGACGGAGCGGCGCGTGAAGCGCGGCGCGGAGCCGGCAACTGATGGGATGGACTCCTCCCCTGGGGCGGCACCAACGTGCCAAGAAGAGCAACGGCCCTGAGAGGCCAAGACCAGGGGAGGAAGTCCAGATGAACACTACGCAAGCATCGGTGGACCTGG
>CAKZOQ010000437.1 GCA_937136445.1 uncultured Gemmatimonadota bacterium | reverse complement strand
CACGGCCCACTGCTCGTCGACGTCGAAGCGGTCGCTCACCCGACCCGGGAGCTCCAGCGACGGCATGAGGCCTCCGGTGAAGAAGTGCCGTGCCATCCAGTCGTCTTCCCCCTCGTCCTCGAAGAAGTAGGGGACGGCCCGGTGGCAGAAGACGTGGAGGAAGACCCGACCGCCCGGCCGGAGCCAGTCGGCGATCCGACCCAGGAGGGCGTGCCAGTTCCTCATGTGCTCGAACATCTCCACCGAGACCACCCGGTCGTAGCGGCCGTCCTCCAGAGGGGGACGGAAGTCGTTCATGTCCGCCGTGAGGATGCGGAGGTTGGTGAGCCCCCGCTCCCGGGCCTGCGCCTCGATGAAGCGGCGTTGGGGCGCGGAGTTGGAGACGGCGGTGATCCGGGCCTTCGGCAGGTGCTCCGCCATCCAGAGGGTGAGGGAGCCCCACCCGCATCCCAGCTCCAGGATCTCCTGCTCGTCGTGGAGGCCGGCCCGCTCGACCGTCGTCTGGAGCATGGCGGCCTCCGCCTCTTCCAGCGTCTCCGAGCCCGTGGGGTAGAGGCAGCTCGAGTACTTCAGGTGGGGTCCCAGCACCTGCTGGTAGAAGGCGGGCGGGACCTCGTAGTGCTGCTCGTTGGCGGCGTCGGTGGCCACGGCGATGGGGCTGGCCGCCATGGCGGCGCGGATCCGCTCGGACGCCTGGATCCGTGCGTCCGGGTCCTCCGGGATGTCGTCGGTGAGACGGGTCTCCAGGAGGGATCGGATGCCGGCGCGCACCACCGAATCGGGGATGAGCCCCCGCTCCACCAGACCCAGGACGACGCGGTTCACCGATTCTCCCGGGCTTCGGTCGGGCTGCCGCCGCAGGGGGAGCCCGCCGCGGGGTCGGCGTAGGGGTCCGGCAGGGCGAGCGAAGGGGTCCCGCCGTCGGGGCCGACGAAGGAGGGGGCGCCGTCAGGGTAGCGGGGCGCTGCCGGGAGGACGTCCGGCACGCTGGCGTCGGGCCTGGCCAGGAGGATCTGGAGGTCGCCGATGGTCCGCTCCCGGAATCCGCCTTCGCAGTACGCCAGATAGAACGTCCAGAGGCGGAGGAAGTCGTCGGAGTAGCCGGCGTCCCGCAGCTCCGGCGCGTGGAGGCGGAGGGCGCGCTCCCAGGCCCGGAGGGTCGGGGGATAGTGGGGCGTCAGGTCGTCGAGCTGCACCGGCCGGAGTCCGGTGGCCCCCAGGCGCCGGCGCAGGTCCACCGTCGAGGGGAGGAAGGAGCCCGGGAAGATGTAGCGCTGGATGAAGTCGGCGGCGTGGCGATAGCCCGCGTAGCGCTCCTCGGACATGAAGATCCCCTGGAGGAGGGCCATCCCGTCATCCCGGAGGAGGCGCGAGCAGGTGCAGAGGTACGCGTCCAGATAGGCCTCCCCCACGGCCTCGATCATCTCGATGGAGACCAGGCGGTCGAAGCGTCCCTCGCCCAGCTCCCCGGGGAGGTCGCGGTAGTCGTGGGCCAGGAGGGTCACCCGGTCCTCCACCCCCGCCTCCCGGATGCGCCGGCGTGCCTCTGCGTGCTGCGCCGGAGAGATGGTGGTGGTCCACACCCTGCACCCCACGGTCCGCGCGGCGTGGATGGCGAAGCCGCCCCACCCCGTGCCGATCTCCACCACCTGGTGCTCCGGCCGGAGGCCCAGCTTCTCGCAGATGAGCTCCAGCTTCGCCTCCTGGGCCTCCGCCAGCGTCCCATCATCGTCGGACCAGACCCCGCAGGAGTACATCATGGTCGGGTCCAGGAAGCGGCCGAAGAAGTCGTTCCCCAGGTCGTAGTGGGCGGCGATGTTGGTCCGGCTCCCCTCCCGGGAGTTCTCCCGATCGTCGTGCCAGCTCCGGTAGGCCCGCTGCACCCGGGCGGCGAGCCCCTCTTCGAGGCCGTCGTTCAGCGACGGGTGCCGGGCCACCAGGCGGACCACGTCGGCGGGATCGGGGCTGTCCCAGAGCTCCTCCACGAAGGCCTCGGCCGCGCCGATGCTCCCCCCCAGGGCCACCCGACTCCAGAAGGCGGGGTCGCGGACGCGAAGCTCGGCGGTGAGGCCGTCGGGCGCCGGCGTACCCAGCCGGCGCTGCCGGGGAGATTCCGGCGGCCCTTCCTCGAGGAGGAGCTCGCCGTGCTCCAGCACCCGGAGGTCCCGGAGGACGAACCAGCGAGCCAGGCGCTCCCCCAGGGAGGGGCGGCGGGGACGTGGAGTCTCCACCGAACGGGCCGGCGGGGAGACACGGAGACGCGATTCACTCATGGGCACTCGGGGGGGCGAGAGGCTCGGGCCGGTCCGCCGGCGCATCCGGCCGGTGGAGCCGTCGGGGGTGGGGCTCGTCGCGGTGGCTCGGGTGGTCCTGGACGGGGACCCGCTTCAGCCAGAGACGGAGGGCGTTCCAGTAGATGCGGGCCACCACCTGGGCCGTCATCCACGGGAACCTCAGGAGTGCTCCCCGGAGGGACGCGGGGGTGATGGCTCGCCGCTCCAGCCGGGTGCCCGCCACGAAGAAGGGGGACCCGTCCCGCCAGTTGGTCATGGAGACGCTCAACGTCTCTCCCGGTGGGGAGAAGACCCAGGTGTAGTCCATCTCCAGGTCCATGAAGGGCGATACGTGGAACTCCTTGGGGGTCCGGAAGACGGGACGGCCGTCGCGGGTACGCTCCACCGGGGCATCCAGGACGTAGCAGTGGCGCTCGTCCCAGGGGGTGTTGTGCACCTGGGCCACGTATCCCCGGACCTCCTCGCCGGCGGCGTCGAAGAGATAGTAGAAGGACACGGGGTTCATCACGTAGCCGAAGGTCCGGAGGTTGGTGAGGAGCCGGATGGGGCCGTCGGGCCGCCACCCCGCCTCCCGCTCCACCAGATCCGCCACCGCCGTCCGCAGGGGGGTCCTGGGATCCCCGAGGTGGTCCGCACGCCGGAACCAGGAGAGGGCCGGGCGCCGCGTGGACCAGCTCCAGCTCCCCTGGAAGACCGTGTTCAGCTCGTCCAGATCCAGGTAGGTCTGATAGACGCGGTAGCGGAACCCGTGCTCCACCGGCTCCATGCGTCGATGGTGCACGTGGCCGACGTAGAGGGCGCTGTGGGTCACCGCGAACCCGCCGGCGTCGGAGGGAGCTGGGCGTCCTTCCCGGACCCGGACGGGTCGGAGAGGAGGTGGGGGGCCTCGAGGCGTCGGGCGGGCTCCACGCCCAGGGCCCGAGCCACCCGGAAGGCGCTCCAGACGCCGTCCTCGTGGAAGCCGTTCCGCCACCAGGCGCCGCAGTAGTGGGTGTCCCGGACCCCGGAGATCTCCTGGTGGCGCTGCTGGGCCTCCCACCCGGCCACGGTGAAGACGGGATGCCCGGTTCGGAAGCGGAGTCGGATCCGGGAGGGGTCCACGGCTTCGGTGCGGTTGAGGGTCACCAGGAAGCGATCCGGGCCCCCCAGCCCCTGGAGTCGGGTCATGTCGTAGGTCACCACCGCCGACTCCGGCGTGTGGGGCAGGACGTGGTAGTTCCAGCTCGCCCGGGCCCGGGGAGCCGAAGGTAGGAGCGAGATGTCGGTGTGGACCACCACGTCGTTCTCGGCGAAGGGAAAAGCACCCAGCAGCACTTTTTCCTCCTGGGTCGGGTCCTCCAGGATCTCCAGCGCCTGGTCGGCGTGGCACGCCAGGACCACGGCGTCGAACGCTTCCTCCCGGACTCGACCGTCGTCTCCCTCCACCTGGAGCAGAACCGGTGGGGCCGACCCGGGCCGGCGACGCACCGCCCGCACCGGGGTCGAGGTCTGGACCGGGCCGGAGAGGCGGGCCCGGATCGCGTCCACATACCGGTCCGACCCGCCCTCCACCACCTTCCAGGTCCAATGGTCGTCCGCCGTCAGGAACCGATGGTTCCGGAAGAAGCGGAGGAGGAATCCCGCCGGGAAGTCCATCAT
>CAKZOQ010000436.1 GCA_937136445.1 uncultured Gemmatimonadota bacterium | reverse complement strand
CCACCGTCTCCTGGCGCTCGTCCGATCCGGAGGTGGCCACCGTGGACGCCTTCGGCAACGTCACTGCCCTCAGCAGCGGGAGCGTCACCATCGAGGCCTCCATCGACGGGGCCGCAGGACGAGTCACCCACACCGTCACCGCCTTCCCGGAGGACGCCACCCTGGAGCTCGCCGCCACCCCGGAGACGGTGCGTACCGGTGATGTGATTCACCTGGAGGCCACGGTGCGGGACGGGAGCGGCCAGGTCCTGGCGGACGTCCCGGTGGCCTTCGCCACCAGCTACACCCCGACCGAGGGGATGCTGGGCACCCCCGCCACCGCGCAGGTACGGGACGGCCGCTTCGTCGCCGACGTCCCCGGCATCCACACGGTGCTCGCCACCGCC
The DNA here is from genome assembly GCA_937136445.1 of uncultured Gemmatimonadota bacterium. Taxonomy (GTDB): domain Bacteria; phylum Gemmatimonadota; class Gemmatimonadetes; order Longimicrobiales; family Gaopeijiaceae; genus JAJCZZ01. The sequence continues at coordinate 2,569 of CAKZOQ010000436.1, read as the reverse complement.
GGCTCCCTCACCGCCCGCACCACCCTCCGGGCCGAGCCCCGGGACGTGGTCCAGGAGGTGGAGTTGGTGGGCCACAACCTGGAGACCTGGTATCGGACGACCGACCTCTGGGTCTTCGAGGGCGTGGACGGTCGGGACTACGCCTTGACCGGCTCCAAGCGGAGCGGCGGCTTCGCCTTCCTCTACGACGTCACCGACCCGGCGGCCATCGCCAAGGTGGACTCGGTGCAGGTGGACGCCCGCACGGTGAACGACGTGAAGGCCTCCCCCGATGGCCGCTACGCCGTCCTCTCCCGGGAGGGCGCCACCAACCGCCGGAACGGGCTGGTCATCCTCGACATGAGCGACCCGCGGAATCCGGAGGTGGCCAGCGTCTACGAGGACGGGATCACCGGCGGCGTCCACAACATGTTCGCCACCGACGACTACCTCTACGCCCTCTCCAACGGCGACAAGTACGTCATCGTGGACATGAGCGACATCCACGCTCCCCACTACGTGAGCGAGTACAACCACCCCGACGCCCGCATCCACGACGTCTGGGTCCACGACGGCCTGGCCTACTCCGCCGAGTGGGGATCCGGGGTGGTGGTGGTGGACGTGGGCGACGGCCGCTGGGGCGGCAGTCCGGAGAACCCGACGCTGGTCACCACCTTCAAGACCAACTCCGACGCCACCCACGCCGTCTTCCCCTACCATCAGGAGGAGACGGGCAAGACCTACCTCTTCGTGGGGGACGAGATCATGAACCGCCGGGGGCTGGCCTGGGCCGGCTACCCGGGGAGCATGGGCTCCTACGCCGACCGGTACGACCCGGAGAGCGGCCAGGGTGGGATCCCGCTGGTCACCCGCGGCACCATCCAGGTGGTGGACTTCACCGACCCCATGGATCCGGAGATGGTGGCCAGCTACGAGGTCCCGGAGTACGGCACCCACAACATCTGGGTGGAGGACGACAAGCTCTATCAGGCCTACTACGAGGGCGGCATGCGCATCGTGGACGTCTCCGGCGAGCTCCTGGGCAACCTCTACACCCAGGGGCGCGAGGTCGCCGTCTTCAAGTCCGCCAGCCCGGGGGGCTACACCCCGAACAGCACCATGGTCTGGGGCGTGCAGCCCTACAAGGGCCATGTCTTCTTCGCCGATACGAACTCGGGGATCTGGGCGGTGAAGCTCGTCCCCGAGGACACCCCCATCTCCTGACGCCATGCCCAAGGCCATTCGATTCCACGAGACCGGCGGTCCCGAGGTCCTGACCCTGGACGAGGTCCAGGTCGGCGATCCGGGTCCCGGCGAGCTCCGGGTCCGTCACACCGCCATCGGCGTCAACTTCGTCGATACCTACGAGCGGTCCGGGCTCTACCCGGTGGAGATGCCCGCCGTGGCCGGCAACGAGGCCGCCGGGGTGGTGGAGGGGGTGGGCGACGGCGTGGAGGGATTCTCCGAGGGAGACCGGATCGCCTACACGGGGGTGGCGGGCGGCACCTACTGCGAGGCTCGGCTCATCCTGGCGGAGCGGGCCCTCCGGTTGCCCGACGGTGTCTCCGACGAAGCCGCCGCCTGTTCCCTCATCAAGGGGCTCACGGTGGAGTACCTCATCCGTCGTACCTACGCGGTGGAGGCCGGGGAGACGGTGCTCTGGCACGCCGCGGCCGGCGGGGTGGGGCTCATCGCCTGTCAGTGGCTGGACGCCCTGGGCGTGACGGTCATCGGGACCATGAGCACGCCGGAGAAGGCGGAGCGGGCCCGGGAGGCCGGCTGCCACCACACCGTCCTCTACACCGAGGAGAGCTTCGTGGAGCGGGTGCGGGAGATCACCGATGGGGAGCTCCTGCCGGTGGTCTACGACTCGGTGGGGGCCGACACCTGGGAGGGCTCGTTGGACTGCCTGCGTCCGCGGGGCCTCATGGTCTCCTTCGGCAACGCCTCCGGCGCCGTCACCGGCGTGGATCTGGGCATCCTGTCACGGAAGGGATCGCTGTACGTGACCCGACCGACGCTGGGAACCTACACCGCCACCCGGGAGGAGCTCGTGGCGACGGCGGACGCGCTCTTCGATGCCATGATGTCGGGGATGATCGAGGTGGCACCGAGCCGCACGTATCCGCTGGCCGACGCCGCCCAGGCCCACCGGGACCTGGAGGGACGCCGGACCACCGGCTCGGTGGTCCTGATCCCCTGACTCGGGGAGCTTCGACGGCTGGGATGGTGTAGGGCGTTCCATGAATCTCCTCCGCCCCCGACTCCTGCTCGCGGCGCTCTCCCTCGCCCTGGCGGGCCTCGTCCCCGCTCCGGCGTCCGGCCAGGCCGCCTCGGCCCTCCTCCAGTCCATCCGGAACGGTGGCGGCTGGGTGGCCATCCCCGTGGAGTCGGGAGCCGGCGGCGTGGCGACGGACACCGTGCCCACGCTGGGGCTTCCGCTGGCCGGCTGCGTCCACGTCTGGGGCGGGCATTCCGGTCGCTTCCGCCTGGAGGCGCGGGACGCTGTGGGTGGCGGTCGGCTCGAGGCGGAGCTGGGCCCCGGCGAGTCGGAGCCCTTCCGCTACCAGACGGGCATGCGGAGCCGGCT
>CAKZOQ010000435.1 GCA_937136445.1 uncultured Gemmatimonadota bacterium | reverse complement strand
CCGAAGAGGAGGGCCTGCCCGCCGGCACGCAGCCCGCCGTCGGCCCACCGCAGCGCGCCGAGGTGGAGGCGCTGCTCCAGGTGGCAAACGCCGACGCCTCCCGCGCGCGGGTCGCGCTGGAAGCGCGCACCGTTCGCGCGCCGGAAGCGGGTCTCCTGCTCGCCCTGGGTCCGATCTCGCCGGGGCGCGTCCACTTCAGTTCATCGGTGGCGGAGGAGTTCAGCGGATCGCGGCTGCGGAAATGTTCCACCCAGCCGTAGGCGTGCAGGTTCCAGTTGTGCGCCAAAGGGCCGATCAGGCCCAGCTGGAAACGCGGGGCGAAGACATTCGGTCGGTCCGGCATCTGGAACAAGGCGCTGCTCGACAATGCGGCGCGGCCCTCGGGCGCAATCGTGTACCAGGGGGGCGACGGACAGGGCGGGGACCGGTGAGTGTCTCACGGCCCCCGAGCGTCGTTCGCCCCGCCCGCTCGACCCCGCGGCGCCCTGGCTCACCCTCAAGCCCGACCATTACACTCCAGACATGATGTCGCCTACCACCGCCACGACCCTGCAGGCCGCCGCCGACACCGTGGTGGCCGTCATGCCCCGCGATGCCCTCTCGGTGGCCACCGACGTGGCCGTCCTGATCATGGCCACCGGGGTCGCCGTGCTGAGCCTCCTCGCCATCGTCGTCCTCCGACGGGTGGATCGGAGCACCCGCGCCCTCCGCCGCCGCGTGGAGTCCAGCCTGGCGCCGGTGAGCGACCGGGCCCGCTCCATCTCGGACAATGTGGAGTTCATCACCGAGGCCCTCCGCACCGACGTCCAGGCGCTGCACGGTTCCGTGAAGGCGCTGAGCGACCGCCTCCAGCAGGCCTCCGACCGGATGGAGGAGCGCATCGAGGAGTTCAATGCCCTCATGGAGGTCGTGCAGGACGAAGCCGAGGACATCTTCCTGGATACGGCCTCCACGGTACGGGGCGTCCGGGAGGGTGCCGCCCGGGCCATCTCCGGCGCCCCGGAGGAGCCGTCCCTGGACGACCCCACCGCCTCGGGTCCCCACGCACTGCCCAAGGAACCGGGCCCCGACGGAGCGCCGTGATCCTCCGCAGTGCCCTCGCGCTGGCCGGCGCCTGGCTCCTCGTCTGTCCTGAGCCCGTCCTGGCCTGGGGTCCCGCCACCCACATCGCCCTGGGCGAAGCAGTGCTCTCGGCCCTCTACCTGCTTCCTCCCGCCATCCAGGCCGTCCTGGAGCGCTACCCCCTCCACTTCCTCTACGGCTCCATCGCGGCAGACATCTCCTTCGCCAAGAAGTACGTCCCCGAGGGCCGGCACTGCCACAACTGGGCGGTGGGCGAGGAGATCCTCACGGAGGCCGATTCGCCGCGGCTCCAGGCGCTGGGCTACGGCTATCTGGCCCACCTGGCCGCCGACACGGTGGCGCACAACGTCTACGTCCCCCGACGCCTCCTCCTCACCAGCACCACCCAGGGCCTGGGCCACGCCTACTGGGAGCATCGGATGGACATGCATGTCGGCGAGGAGTTCCTGGGAAAGGCCCGCAGCCTGGTGGTGGACCACGACCACGGCGAGGCGGACGAGCTCTTCGACCGCGTCTTGAGCCGCACCCTCTTCAGCTTCCAGACCAACCGCCGGATCTTCCGCGGCCTCATCCGCATGCAGGGCTACGACCGCTGGCACCAGATTTTCGAGCGGGTCCTGGCCTACTCCCGCTTCGACCTCCCCGACCCCCTGGTGGACCAGTACTTCGAGACGGCCTTCGACCACCTGGTGGGGTACCTGCGGAAGCGGGGCGACTCGGTGGCGGGCGCCATGGATCCGGTGGGGGAGCTCAACCTGAGCCTGGCCAAGAAGGTCCGGCACCGGACGCTGGCGGACCACACGGCGGACCAGCCGGAGGTGTTGGCGGAGATGGCCGACGACTTCTTCCCCATGCCCACGGGCCCCCGGGTCTTCTGGCCCCAGCTCCAGGACGCGGACTTCGCCGCCGGCGTGACGTCCCGGCGCGCGAACCGGCGGGCGCTGGGGTAGCGAGAGCCTACGGCCAGTCCTTCTCCAGCCCGGCATAGCGCACGAGGAGCCGCTTCTCCCCCACGTCGTCGAACTCCACCGTCACCCGCAGGTCCCGGCCGAATCCGCTGATCTTGGCGACGGTGCCGGAGCCGAAGGTCTTGTGGATCACCCGTTCGCCGGGCTGGAAGCTGGGCAGGTCCTGGTTCAGGGCGACGTCCTCGTCCACCTCGGGCTCGTTCACGCGGGAGCGCCCCCCGAGGCGCTCCTGACCGCCGCTGAAGTCGCCCACGGCCCCACGGCGGTGTCGGTCCGCCGACGCCGAGCCCCGGGAACGATGCGGCGTGGAGCCCTCCATGGAGCGGAGCCGACGGCTCTTCCTTGGCTGCAGGTGATCCTCGGGGACGGCGTCCACGAACGAAGAGAGGCTCCCGTAGGTGAAGTCCCCCGCCCGGCGCCGCTGTCGCGCCCAGATGAGCGCCAGGGTGTCTTCCGCCCGGGTGATCCCCACATAGAACAGCCGGCGCTCCTCCTCCAGCGATTCCGGGTCGTCGTAGGCGCGCGACAGCGGGAAGAGCCCGTCCTCCATCCCGGCGATGTAGACCACCGGGAACTCGAGCCCCTTGGCGTTGTGCAGCGTCATGAGGGTGACGGTGTCCTCGTCGGAGTCCAGGCGGTCCACGTCCGCAACCAGCGCCACCTGCTGCAGAAAGAGGTCCAGCTCGGTGAAGGTGTCGATCGCCTCGGCGCCCAGCGTCTCCACCA
>CAKZOQ010000434.1 GCA_937136445.1 uncultured Gemmatimonadota bacterium | reverse complement strand
ACCTCGGTGTCGGTTAGGCTGGCGGATCCCCGCAGCATAACCCCGGCGCCGATCCCTCGCACATCCAGTGATCCTCCGTCCGTTCAGCACCCGCTCCCGGAGTTCGGCTCCGGCCCTCCCGGCCCGCACGGCGCACCTATCCGCACGAGAATGCCTGAGGTCGCCTGCCACCTAATCGTCCGAAATCAGTAGTCCGGGTCGAGATCGAGGGGACTCATGACACGGGCCCCGGCCATCTCGGGGTGCAGGTAGATCATGGTGGTCCGCAGGCTCTTGTGGCCCATGAGGGACTGCACGGTCCGCGCGTCCATCCCCGCCCGGAGCGCGTGGGTGGCGAAGGAATGCCGGAGGGTGTGGCAGGTGATGACCTTCGGAATGCCGCTTCGCTGCCCGGCCCGGCGCACCGAACGCTGGAAGAGCGAGACGGATCGGTGCGTGCGGCCCCGCCGCCGGGTCTTCGGATCGACGGTGACCTTGGGGGACGGGAAGACGTACTGCCACGCCAGAAGCCAGCCCGCCCTCGGCTTGGATCGATGCAGGGCCGTGGGCAGCGGCGCCCAACCGCCCCCGTCCGCCCGCTCCTTCCTGTGCAGCCGTCCCACCGCCTCCATCTGCCGTCTCAGCGCGGGGGTGACCTCCCGGGCCAGCACCGTGGTCCGGTCCTTCCTCCCCTTCCCGTCCCGAACGGACAGCGTCCGGCTCTCCAGACACACGTCCTTCACCCGGAGCCCCAGGCACTCGCTGATCCGGAGGCCGCTCCCGTAGAGCAGGCTCGCGACGAGGTGGGGCAGGCCGTCCAGTTCCTGGAGCACAAGCCGCACCTCCGTCCGCGTCAGGACGGTGGGCTTCCGACTCCCCTTCTTGGGACGCGGGAGTCGCTTGCTCCACGACACGTCCCGCCCCAGCCCCACCCGGAACAGGAACACCAGCGCCGAGGCGGCCTGGCTGACCGTCCTGGCGCTCAGCGAACGCTCCTCCCCCAGGTATCGCAGGTAGCGGCGGACGTCCTCGTGGCCCACGGCGGCCGGAGGCTTGTCGCCGGCCCAGCGCAGAAAGCGGCGCGTCCAACCGAGATATGCCTCCTCCGTTCGGGGGCTGTAGCCCTTCTCCCGGATCCCGGCCCGGACCCGCTCCAGGATCGCCCGCCGCCAGGCGGGGTCGGAAGCGTTCGGCGCCCCCTGGCGCCCTTCCGGTCCATCCGACCGTCGATCCAGGCCCGGACCTGCGTGATGTCGTCGAGATGTCATCCCACCATGCATGGTCCGCGCGGACGGGCGCCGGAATGCCCGCTTGGGTCGCAAGGCCTCCCGAGCGTAGTCTAGGGGACTGGGGGCGAGCGCCCCCACTCCCTCGACTCCCGACGCCATGCGTACCTCCGCCCTCCTCTTCGTCCTCGCCCTGCTCCCAGCCCCCGGGGCCGCCCAGGCCACCCCCGACGGTCCGCCCTGGGAGTGGACCGAGGCGGAGGTCCGGGCGGTGGTGGACCGGGTTCGCGCCGGCCGGGACCTCAACCCCGAGCACTGGCCCGGCGATGCCCGGGTCGCCGTCCTGCTCTCCTTCGACGTGGACAACGAGACGGTGTTCGGCCTGCGCGACGGAGAGGCCCAGGTGGGCCCCATGTCGGAGGGCGAATACGGGGCCCGGGTGGCCCTGCCCCGGGTGCTACGGCTCCTCGACCGGGAGGAGATCCCCGCCTCCTTCTTCTTCCCCGCCTGGAGCCTCAAGCTCGCCCCGGAGCAGGCGGACCTCATCCAGGGGTCCGAGCAGGACCACGAGATCGCCGTCCATGGCTGGATCCACGAACGCAACACCGAGCTCGACGGCCCTACCGAGCGGCGACTTCTGGAGCAGGCCGTCGCCACCCTCACCGAGATCACCGGCACCCGCCCCGTGGGCTACCGCGCCCCCTCGTGGAACCACAGCCCGAACACGCTGGACATCGTGCGGGACCTGGGCTTCCTCTACGAATCCTCGCTCATGGCCGACGACCGTCCCTACGAGCTCATGGCCGACGGCGAACCCACCGGGCTCGTCGAGCTCCCGGTGAGCTGGACGCTGGACGACGCCCCGCCCTTCAATCCCCGGGGCGCCAGCTACGCCAACCCCCGGGACATCGCCCAGGTCTGGATCGACGACTTCGACCGCGCCTGGGACGAAGGCACCCTCTTCCTCCTCACCATGCACCCCCACCGCATCGGGCACCGCTCGCGCATCGTCGCGCTGGAGCTGCTCCTGGACCACATCCAGGCCCAGCCGGACGTCTGGTTCGGCACCCACGAGGCCGCGGCCCGCTGGGTACGGGAGCAGGCGGGGATGAACTGAAGGCGGACCGCCCCGCCGTCGGACACCGTCCCCGGATCCACCCCCAGTCCCCCGCCCATTCCGGTGCCCTCCGCCTATCCGGAGCCCAGCACCGTGTCCACGTCGTCCGTGGTGTCCTCCAGCCACCGCGCGATGGCGTATCCGTGCCGTGGTCCGTGCGAGGCATGCCTGGGCCGTCGAGGTATGAGACGACGCGCGCTCCTCGGAAGTTGCAACCTGACGGGTGCTTCTCTCGTCTATCTCGGGGAAGCGTGTGCCCAGGCGCGCCCCTGCGCCCCTCGACGATGACGACGACGAAGACGACGACGACACCATGCCCAACCTGAAGCTGGCCCTCCGGACCCTCCGCAAGACGCCCTTCCTCACCAGCGTCGCCATCCTCTCGCTGGCCCTGGGCATCGGCGCCAACGCGGCCATCTTCTCCCTCTTCGACCAGGTCCTCCTCCGGTCCCTTCCGGTGGACGAGCCCGACCGGCTGGTGAACATCTCGGCGCCGGGGCCCAACTCCGGCTCCCAGTCCTGCAACCAGGCCGGGGACTGCCAGGTGATCTGGAGCTACCCCATGCTCCGGGACCTCCAGGGGGGCGACGACACCGGCTTCTCCGACATCGCCGGGCACCGGCTCTTCGAGGCCAACCTCTCCCACTCGGCCCAGACCACCAACGGCGAGGGCATGGCCGTCACCGGGAACTACTTCCGCACCCTGGGCGTGCAGCCCGCCATCGGCCGGCTCCTCACCCCCGAGGACGACGCGCAGATCGGCGCCCACTTCGTCGCCGTCCTCTCCCACCACTATTGGCAGAACCAGCTCGGCGGGAGCCGGGACGCCCTCAACTCCTCCCTGGTCATCAACGGCAAGCCGTACACGGTGGTCGGGGTGGCGGAGGAGGGCTTCCGGGGCACGACCCTCGGAACGCAGCCCGACGTCTTCGTCCCCCTCACCATGTACCAGGCCCTCTTCCCCAACTTCGACGGCTGGGACGACCGGCGTCGCTACTGGGTCTATGCCTTCGCACGTCTGGCGCCTGGGCTGGAGGCCGAGCAGGCCACCGAGCGCGTCAACGCCCTCTACCAGCCCATCCTCGAGGAGGTGGAGGTGCCCCTCCAGGAGGGCATGACCGAGCAGCGCCTGGAGCAGTTCCGCGCCAAGCAGGTGGTGCTGGAGCCGGGCTACCGGGGGCAGAGCTCGATGCACGGCGAGGCGGAGACGCCCCTGAACCTCCTCCTGGCCATCACCGCCTTCGTCCTCCTCATCGCCTGCGCCAACGTGGCCAACCTCCTCCTGGCGAGAGGGGCCCAGCGGGGACAGGAGATGGCCATCCGTTCCTCCCTGGGCGCCGGCCGAGGGCAGCTCCTGCGCCAACTCCTCCTGGAGTCCGTCCTCCTGGCCCTGGTGGGCGGGATCGCCTCCCTGGCCGTGGCGCAGCTCACCCTCACGGTCATGCAGCGTCTGCTCCCGCCGATGGTCACGGGGACCATGGACTTCGGGCTCGACGGCTCCGTCATCCTCTTCACCGGCGCCCTGTCGCTGGGCACCGGCTTCCTCTTCGGCCTCTACCCGGCCCTCCACAACACCAACCTGGACCTCACCTCCCGCCTCAAAGCCAACACGGGCCAGCCGTCGGGATCCCGGGGCGCCGCCCGCTTCCGCTCCGGCCTGGTGACGGTGCAGATCGCCCTCTCGCTGGCCCTCCTGGCCTCCGCTGGCCTCTTCCTCAAGAGCCTGGGGAACGTGAGCCGGGTGGACCTGGGCATCCAGACCG
>CAKZOQ010000433.1 GCA_937136445.1 uncultured Gemmatimonadota bacterium | reverse complement strand
GACCCGCGTCGAACTGGAACCCGTCCTGGTCGAAGACGTAGGCCCGCCCGCCCGGCTTATCCAGCTTGTCCGCGACGGTCACGCGATAGCCGCGCGCGCCCAGCCGCACCGCCGCCGCCCACCCTTCCAGGAGCCCATAGAGGGCCGGGGTCACGGTGAGCACGAACAGAGTCGATGCCAGAAGCCCGCCAATGAGCACCAGCGCCAGGGCGTCCCAGATGTTGGAGCCCGCCGCGTCGCCGAAGACCACCAGCGGCAGAAGACCCAAGACGGTGGTTGCGGTGGTCATGAGGATGGGGCGGACCCGCTCCAGCGTGCCCTGGAGGACCGCGTCGGCCAGGGGCAGTTCCGGTCGCCCGGCCCGCACCCCGTTCACGTGGTCCACCAGGAGGATGGCGTTGTTCACCACGATGCCCAGCATCATGATGACGCCGATGTAGGCCTCCCGTGTGAAGCTGGCGTCCACCAGGTAGAAGGTGAGGAAGACGCCGATGAGGGCCATGGGCACCGTCAGCAGGACGCAGATCGGCTGCAGGAGCGACTCGAAGAGCGCCGCCGTGACCATGTAGACCAGGAGGAGCGCCAGGGCCAGCACCAGCCCGATCTGGGCCCGCTCCTCGTCGTCGATGGCCCAGCCCGTATCCCCCGCCTCCACCGTGTAGCCCGCTGGGACCTCCGTGCCGTCCATGACGGCCGTGTGGAAGAGGTCGCCGAGCTTCTGGGGGCCCCGGAACTCGTAGGCCACCGTGCGCTCGTACTGCTGGTTCTCCCGACGGATCCTCGACAGGACCTCGCGCTCCTCCACCGTGACCACGTCGGCCAGGCGGATGCGTCGGCCGGCGGGGGGCTCCACCAGCGTCTCCCGGAGCTGCAGCACGTCGAGTTCGTCGGCCTCGCCGCGGCGGACCTGCACCTGAACCTCCTCGCCGCCGAGCTTCAGGCGGGTGAGCCCCGCCTGTCCGCCGACCACGCTCCCCACCTCCGAGACGAGGTCCTGCACGGTGAGGTCGTGGCGGGCGAGCCGATCCCGGTCGACGCGCAGCACGAACTCGCTGGCCCGATCGCTGCTGAAGCGGCGACTGGCGGCGTTGGTGTCCACCTCCCGGACCCGCGCAAGCCGTTCCAGCCGCTGCCCGATGTTCTCGGCGATGTCCCGAACCCGCTCGTAGTTGTAGCCCAGCACCTGGATGGCGTAGTTGGGCGGGCTCGAGCCGCCGCCGTAGAACGACGGTCCATAGCCGTACACCCGGACCTCGGCGCCGGTGAAGGAATGACTGAAGGCCATCATCCGGTCCTTGATCGTCGGCGGCACGCCGGTGTTCTCCAACGAGTCCGGGAAGGTGACCTCCAGGTAGCCGCGGTTGGCCTGGACCTCGGCGGTGAACCGCTCCACCTCTGGCATGCGGGCCAGCCGCTCCTCGAAGTAGCTCACCAGCTCGTCGGTGCGCTCCAGGTCGGCCCCGCGCGGCAGGTCGATGAAGACGCTGATGTAGGTCCGGGCGCCCCACCCTCCTCCCCACACCTGCCAGGTGCTCACGTAGCGGTCGAAGAGGTGGTAGGAGCCGCCGAAGACCAGCGCCGTGAAGCCGATGGCCACCCACGGATGGCGGGTGGTGAAGCCCACCAGATCGGCGTAGAAGCGCAGATAGAAGGGGCGGGTGGTGCCTGAGACCGCCACCGACCCCACGTCGGGCATGCGGGCCGCCAGCGCTGGAATGAGG
>CAKZOQ010000432.1 GCA_937136445.1 uncultured Gemmatimonadota bacterium | reverse complement strand
CCCACGTCCGGTGCCAGCGGGTCCCCTTGTCCAGGAGGACCACCAACGCCCCGAAAAGGATGGCCAGGAACGAAAAAACCGTGTGGACGACGCCCAGGGTGCTCATGCTAGACGGTACGGGATGAGCCGCCCGAAGGTTCAAGCTCCTTCGGCCGTCGTGGCTCCGGGCCCGTCCTCGCGCGGAAGAGAAAGTTCCCGGGCGACGGCGTGGGCGGTGGGGGCCAGGGTCACGGAGGAACCGGGGCAGGGGTCGCGAGGTGGGGGGATGAAGGTAGGCGGCGGCTCACGCCGGAGGAACCGTCCCCGAGACGAGGGCAGGGGAGGTCGACGGACCACCCGCCGCAGCCCGCCCGTCCTCGACGGAGCCTTGACCTTCGGGGGCGCAAGGATCTATCCTCCGTCTCAATGAGAAAGATTCTCAATCGCATGCACATAAGGCCTGCTGTGATCCCCTACCCGATGAAGCTGTCCCGATCCCGACCCTCGCTCCCATCCCTGCTCTCCCTCTGCCTCCTCCTCGCGGTGACGACGGCGCTGTGGCCCGGGCACCTCGGCGCCCAGGAGGCGGACGGCACCCTGGAGGGGGTCGTTCGGTCGGAGAGGATCGGGGAGCCCCTGGCCGGGGTCCGGGTCGTCCTCCGCCCCGGGGAGTTCCAGACCGTCACGGATCGTCGAGGTCGATTCCTCTTCCGCGGACTGGAGGCAGGCTCGTACAGCGTCGCCTTCGCCCTCATCGGGCGTGCGCCGGAGACCCGGAATGCGAACCTGCGGGCCGGCGAGCGTCGCCGGCTCGAGGTCACCCTCCCCGAGGAGGCCGTGGCGCTGGAGGAGATCCAGGTCACCGCGACCCGCTCCCTCCGTGCCGTGACGGAGGTCGCCGCTCCCGTCAGCGTCGTGGACCGCGCCACCATCGAACGGGCACAGGCGTCCAAGATCGGTGACATCTTCGCGACGGAGCCGGGGGTGGAGGTGTCGGGGCTCGGGCCCTTCGAGGGCTTGCCGGTGATCCGCGGACTGTCCGGAAACCGCGTGCTCGTGCTCGTCGACGGACAGCGCCTCAACAATTCCCGGGAGGCGATCAACTTCGGTGGCGTGCAGCCCGCCCTCGTCGACGTCGGGCAGATCGAGGAGGTCGAGATCCTGCGCGGCCCTGCCTCGGTCCTGTACGGATCGGACGCCCTGGGCGGAATCGTCAACATCATCACGCAGCGCCCGCCGTATCCCACGGAAGGTGTCGACGTCGGCGGATCCATCGCCTCGACCTACCGGACCGTGAACGAGGGTCGAAACGTCTCCGGGAACCTCCGACTCGCCACGGGGGACGTCGGATTCCGGTTCGGCGGCACCTGGCGGGACGCGGAGAACTTCGATTCCCCCGAGGGCGAGGTCGCGAATTCCGGCGCGGAGTCCCTCGATCTCGACGCGGGGATCGATCTGCGGCTCGCGCCCGGCCAGCACCTGCGCCTCGACGCGCAGCGCTTCCGCGCCGAGGACGTGGGGATCGCCGGCGCGAGTGGCGTCTTCACGGGCTCCTTCCCCTTCACCCACCGGGACAAGCTGTCGGCGGAGTACCGGGCGGACGCCCTCCCGGGCATCGGATCGCTGCGGGTCGGGGCGTACCTCCAGGATCAGGAGGAGAACTTCTCCTCCGTGTTGGACCTGCCGCCCATCTCCGCGGGTCCCTTCTTCGATCTGCTCATCGACACCGAGAGCGAGCGGGTCAGCGACGTACGGACGCTGGGCTTCGACGTCCAGGCGGAGACGCGCCTGCATCGGCGTCACCTCCTCACCTGGGGTCTGGACGTTTTCCACGACGACGTGTCCGAACGGAGGCGTGAGACGACGACGACCATCGCCGAGCCCACGGCTCCCGGACCGCCGTCCACCACGACGGTGGAGGTCGATTCCCTGCCGACGACGCCGGAGTCGACCTTCCGGGGGGTGGGCGTCTACCTGCAGGACGAGATCGACGCCGGGCGCTGGTTCCTCACGCCCGGCGTGCGCTTCGATCGCTTCGACATGTCGACCCGCCGACTCGAACGGCCCGAGGGTGGGCTCCCCGCGGAGGACCGGGCCGAGCAGGCGGTCAGCGCCAGCCTCGGGGTGCTCTTCCACGCCACCGACCACCTTCGTCCGACGCTCAGTGTGGGACGTGCGTTCCGGACGCCCAACATCATCGAACGGTTCTTCTTCGGTCCGGGATCGCAGGGCGGCCTCACGGTGCCCAATCCGGATCTGGACAACGAGACGAGCGTCAACGTCGACGCGGGACTTCGGCTCGACTATCCGTCCGTCCGCGGGACCCTCACCTACTTCTGGAACCGCGTCGACGAGTTCATCACCTTCCAGCCCGGCACCTTCCAGGGCGACTCGACCTTTGGCGGGCAGCCCATCAGCCAGGTACAGAATCTCGGGACGGTACGTCTGCAGGGGGTCGAGGCGTCGGCCGACTGGCTCCTCCCCGTCGGGTCGTCCCGCTGGATGATCTCCGGGACCTTCTCGTGGACCGACGGCGAGGAGTTGGACAGCGAGCGCCCCTTCTTCGTGCCGCCGACGAAGGGCGTGCTGGGCGTGACCTGGTTCGGGCCGCGCGAGGCTGTCACGGCGGGCCTCCAGGCCCGCGCCGTCGCGTCCCAGGCTGATGTGCCCCAGGGGTTCGAACCCACGGAGGGCTTCTTCATGCTCGACGCCCGTGCCTCCCTGGACGTGGGCGCGTGGACGGGCCAGGACGCCGAGCTGCGCGTCGGCATCTCCAACCTTACCGACACGTCCTACAGGGAACCGTACAATGCGACCCTGTCCCCGGGCCGCAACATCGAGACCTCCCTGCGATTCCGCTTCTGATGCAGCTTCCTGCCACCCCAGCTTCCGAGCGCCGACCCGTGCGACCCGTCCAGCTCGTCACCCTCGTCCTCTCCGCCTTCCTCGCGGGGTGCGCCTCCGGTGCCCGCGCCACCCCCGAAGCGCCGCGTGCGGCTCCATCGACGACGGGTGAGGCAGCAGCGCCGGCCTCGGTGGTAGCCGTCCCGGCCCCGTCCGGCGAGGTGGGATTCCTCGTCATGGCGCACGGGGGTGACGAGGCGTGGAACGCGTCGGTCGAGGCCGAGGTCGCGGAGGTACGCGGGGTGCTTCCTGTGGAACTGGCCTTCGGGATGGCGAATCCCGGGACGCTCCGCGCCGCGCTGAACGAGTTGGACGGGCAGGGCGTCGAGCGGGTGGCCGTGGTCCGCATGTTCCTCTCCGGCTCATCCTTCCGCGAGCAGACCGACTGGTTCCTGGGGATGTCCGACGTGGCTCCTGAGCGGTTCGTGCTCATGGGGCCGGCGGCGGAGGACCCCCAGGCCCGCCTCCAGGTCGAACACGACCTCGAGGTCGCCACCCACGATCACGGCCTCCTGGACAGCGACGTGGCCCGCGACATCCTCCGTGAGCGGGCCGCCTCCCTCTCGGAGCGGCCCGCCGAGGAGAGCGTGCTCCTCATCGCGCACGGCATGGGCGACGAGGCGGAGAACCAGGCGGTGCTCGACGACCTGGAGCGGATCGCCTCGACGATCCGATTGGACGGCTACGCCCGGGTCCGGTCCGAAACGCTCCGTGAGGACTGGCCCGAGGAGCGTGCCGTCGCCGAGGAGCGGATTCGCAGCTTCGTCGAGGCGGAAGTGGGCGCCGGCCGGCGCGTCTTGGTGGTGCCCGCGCGGCTGTCCGGGTTCGGACCCTACGCGGACGTCCTCCAGGGTCTCCCGTACGCGCACAGTGAAGGCTTCTTGCCCCATCCGTCGCTTTCGGACTGGATCCTCCGAACCGGCGCGGAGCTCGCCTGCACCCGGGGATGGGTCGACGCCGAGGACTGCGAGAGCTGATCCCGGCCGCTCGGCCGACCTGTTGGCGTCGAGGCGCTGTGCCGGCCCCGGGTGACCCGAGTCCACCCGCACGCCAGGTTCCTGTCCGGTGGCGGCCGTCGACGGCGTCCCCCGCGGAAGGCGCCGGTGCCACCGCCGATCGGGTCCCTTCTCCCGAGCCCCCGGAGCGTCCCGGTGTGTGGGCGCTCGCCGGACTCCCCTCCACGGGGGTGCCGGTCGGAGTGTATCGGGCCTCGGCCTTGATCGGCTGGGATCCTCCGGCGACGCCACGAAAGCCCCCAGGTCCGTCGTGACGATGGTCAGGCGGTCGATTTCGGCCAGGACCACGTCCGCGCCGCAAGGGCTCCGCCGGTTCGCCGAGGGCTGTCAGAGCCACACGACGGGACCTCCGGCGTGCGTGCGCACCGGCGCATCGTCGGGTCCATCGGAGGTTGGTCCGGCGAGGGACGGCGAGCGATCGTTCCTGGCGGCGACGGAGGAAGATTCTTTGGAGGGTCGTGCGGCCCCGGTGGAGAGCCCTGCACGGATAGGAAATCCAACCGAGGGCGGACCTGTTGGATGGGAACGTGGCACGGTCCGGGCCAGGAGCGCAAACGAGTGCGTCGCGCTGCGGATGGGGGGTCCCGAGAGGCTACTCGGAGCGAGTCGCAGCGGATGCGGCGCTGCGACGGCGTGATGCGCAGTTGGGCAGCGCATGTGCAGGCGGCGGCCGAGCCACGCAGGGTGTGCGTTTCAGGCACTCCAGGTCCCGTCGTCTCCGGGCAGACTCTGATCGAAGGGGTCGCGTCCGTGGGCCGGGTCATTTCCCTGGCTCGCCTGATCCCAGGGTGAGGGGGGTCGACCGCGAGCAGTTCGGTCTGCGGTGGGCCCCGGGCCGGGCTGATCGGGGGCGGGTGCTCCGGGATCCGCAGGTATCGCAGGATGGGCCGGACGACGCCGGGGTCGGTGAGGAAGGCGAGGATGCGCACTTCACCGTGGAAGGCCGGGCACCGGAGGGGGTGCACCTCGTAGACTCGGGCAAGCAGCTGGGCCCAGGGACGTCGGGGGCCGCGGTCGGTCACGTGGTCGCAGATGGGGCCGGTGGCGTCGCGCGGCGGCTCCACTCGTGGTGGCCCTACCAGAACGTCATGAGGAGTCCGCGCTACTTCACCCCGCCCATCATCCGCTTCACCCAGGGAGAGGCCACCAGCGCCACGATCCCCACCCCACCGATGATCATGGCCACCGTCTGGAAGAGGGCGAAGGGCGCCAGCGTCTCGAGCTGCCCCGCCACGAGACCGGCGAAGAGGTTGCCCAGCGCCGCCCCGACGAACCAGATCCCCATCATCTGACCCACCCGCCGTTCCGGCGAAAGCTTGGTGATGGCCGAGAGGCCCACGGGCGAGATGGCGAGCTCCCCGGAGGTGTGGAGGAAGTACGTGACGACGAGCCAGGCCGGGCTCACCGGGTTCTCCGGCGTGGCGTTGGCGGCACCCCAGGAGAGGACGAAGAAGCCCATGGCCAGGCCCAAAAGTCCCAGCGCTGCCTTCATGGGGATGCTGGGGTCGGCCTGCCGCCTCTCCAGCCATACCCAGAAGGAGCCGAAGACCGGCGCCAGGAGGATGATGAACATCGGGTTGATGCTCTGGAGGGCCGACGCCGGGATGGTGACGTCGCCGAAGGTGCGCTGCGTGAGGTCCTGGGCGAAGAGGTTCAGCGACGACCCGGCCTGCTCGAAGCCGGACCAGAAGACGGCGATGAGCAGGAAGAGCCAGAAGATGACGAAGAGCCGCTTGTTCTCCTCGGTGGAGTGCCCGCCGGCCGTCCAGAGGTAGGCGAAGTACAGACCCACCAAGACCAGGACACCGTACCCCAGATAGGTGGCGATCTGCGTCAGGGAGAGGGGGATGACGCCGGCGGCCACCAGCGATCCGAAGGCGAAGACGGCAGCGGCCACCGCGCCGGAGACGGCGTAGAAGCGTCGGGCCCGTGTGGCGAGCTGGGCGGCGGTGTCGTCGGTCTTGAGCCCTCCGGCGTCCCCGAGGTACCGGGCGCCCAGCCGGTACTGGATGAGGCCCAGGACCATCCCGACGCCGGCGGCGCCGAAGCCCCAATGCCAGTTGTAGCCTTCCCCCAGCCACCCGGTGATGAGCGGGCCGGCGAAGGCGCCGATGTTGATGCCCATGTAGAAGATGGAGAACCCGGCGTCGCGCCGGGCTCCGCCCTCGGGGTACAGCTCTCCCACCACGGTGCTGACGTTGGGCTTCAGGAGCCCCGTCCCCAGGATGATGAGGACCAGCCCCCCGAAGAAGGTCGTCTCGGTGGGCACGGCCATGGTGAAGTGGCCCAGGGCGATGATGCAGCCCCCTACGAAGACCGCCTTCCGCTGCCCCCAGAGGTTGTCGGCGACCCACCCGCCGGGGAGCGCCATGATGTACACCAGGCTCGTGTAGAGCCCGTAGATGGCAGCGGCCGTCCCCACGTCGAGCCCCATCCCCGGGTTCTCCCGGAGCACCACTCCGCCGGACCCGGTGATGACGTGGGTGGTTTCGGTGGTCATGAAGAGGATGAGGAGCGCCCGCATCCCGTAGTAGGAGAAACGCTCCCACATCTCGGTGAAGAAGAGGGTGGAGAGGCCTCGGGGATGACCGAAGAACCCACTCTGGGCGGGGGCGGCGGAGGTCGCGGCAGAGGTGCGCACGTGGGGGTCCGGGCGGATGGGGGGTGCGTGGTTCGTACCACGGGGACGGTGCCCCGGTGCCGCCGGGCGGACCGGCGGCGGCCTGGGACGGACCCCGTGTGATTTCGGGAATGAGGCGCCGACTCGCAAGTCGCTGGCAACCTTTCCCCGACGGGTTCCGTCTACTACTCTCGGTAAACGACAGGTTGGAAACCGAGAGGAGGTGGTGGTGCCGAAGCCCGACAGCGACATGATCCGCGGCACGCTGGACATGCTGATCCTGAAGGTCCTCTCCCTGGAGCCCATGCACGGGTGGGGGATCAGCGAACGGATCCAGCAGGTGTCCGACGGCGCCCTGCAGGTGAACCAGGGGTCGCTGTACGGCTCACTGCACCGGCTGACCCGCCAGGGGTGGATCGCCTCGGAGTGGGGGCGCACCGAGAACAACCGACGCGCACGCTACTACCGGCTGACTCCGGCGGGAGAGCGGCAGCTGGGCGTGGAGACCACCCATTGGGACCGGCTCTCCGGGGCGGTGGAACGGGTTCTCGGGCTGACCTGAGCGCGCGCCCCCACGGGGCGCGGACGAACACACGACGGGAGGAGGGGCCATGCGGTGGTGGAGTGAGATCCGGGTTCGGATGCGCGCGCTCCTGGGGCGGGACACCATGGAGCAGGAGCTGGAAGACGAGGTGGCCTTCCACCTAGAGCGGGAGGCTGAGAAGCTGGAGGCGGAGGGCCTGGAGCCCCGGGAGGCACGGCGCCTGGCCCGGGTCCGGTTCGGTGGGGTCGATCGCCACAAGGAGGCCGCCCGGGAGGCCTGGGGGGTCCGCACCGTCATGGAGCTCGGTGCCGACATCCGCTTCGCCCTCCGCCAGCTCCGGAGCCGGCCGGGCTTCAGCGCGGTGGCCGCCCTCACCCTGGCCCTGGGCATCGGGGGGACAGTGGCCCTGGGCTCGGCGGCACACGGCGTCCTCGTGAAACCCCTCCCGGTTCCGGCCGAGGACGAGCTGCGGGTCTTCTGGTCCGCCTACAACTGGCGCGGGGTGGAATTCGACCACGTGAAGGAGCGGACTCCCGTCTTCCAGGAGGTGGCGGCCTGGTCCAACGAGGGCTACTCCATGCGCCGGGACCCCGGATCGCCCTCCAGCCTCATCAGCGCCACCGTGGGCTCGGCGGAGCTCTTCGAGGTGCTGGGGACGGAGCCCCTCCTGGGTCGCACCTTCCAGCCCGGCGACGACCGTCCCGGGGCGGAGCCGGTGGTGGTCCTTGCCCACGGCCTCTGGACCCGCGCCTTCGGGGCGGACCGCGGGGTGGTGGGGGAGCGCATCCTCCTGGACGGCACCCCGACGACGGTGGTGGGGGTCATGCCGGAGGGCTTCTACTTTCCGGACCCGGCCTTCGAGGCCTTTGTGCCCCTGGAGCTGGACCCCGAAGACGGCGGCTATCAGGGGAACGGCTGGCTGGTCCTCACCGGACGCCTCCGGGACGGGGCCGGTCCGGACGACGTGGCCGCCGGGGTGGACGCCATCACCCGGGCTCTGGGGGAGCGCTTCACCTACCCGGAGCAGTGGGACAAGACCCGAAACGCCCACCTCGTCCCCCTCCGGGAGTACCTCGTCGGGGACTCACGGGCTCCCCTTCTGCTCCTGGTGGGCGCCTCCGCCCTCCTCCTCCTCCTGGCGTCCGCGAACGTTGCGGCGCTGCTTCTGACCCGGAGCGGGGACCGGACCCGGGAGATGGCCGTGCGCGCCGCCCTGGGCGCCGGTCGCGGACGCCTCGCCCGCCAGCTCCTCACGGAGTCGGTGGTCCTCTCGCTGGTGGGGGGCGGGCTGGGAGTCCTCCTGGCGGTGGGCTTCTTCCGGCTCCTGGTGGACGGCCTGCCGCTGGCGCCGGCGCTGCGGGACACCCTGGGCCTGGAGACCGGGGCGCTCCTGGCGGGCCTGGGCGGGGCGGCGGTGCTGGGCGGTCTGGTCTCCCTGGCCCCGGTGCGGGATCTCCTGAGTGGCGGGCCCTCGGGCCTGGGGACCCGCGGGGGAACGGCGGCGGGTGGACCGGGGTCGAGCCGGGTCCAGCGGGCCCTGGTCTTCGCCGAAGCGGCCTTCGCCGTGGTCCTGGTGAGCGGCGCCGCCCTCCTGGTCCGATCGGTGGACGAGCTCCGGGGCATCGACCCGGGGCTGGACCCCCGGGGGGTGCTGGCGGTGGACGTCTACCTGGGTCCCGGGGAGACCGAGGCACCGGAGCGGGAGGCCTTCTTCGACGAGGTTCTCCTGGAGGCGCGGGCCCTTCCGGGGGTGGAGTCGGCGGGCCTCATCAACCGGGTGCCGGTGCGGGACGGCGGGTACCAGGGTCCCATCGGCATCCAGGATCGCCCGGAGCTCACCGACACCAATCGACCGAACGTGGCCTTCCGCACGGTGTCGCCCGGGGCGTTGGAGGCGTTGGACGTGGCCTGGGTGGAGGGACGGAGCTTCGACGACGGCGACCGGGCCGGTAGCCTCCCCGTAGCGCTGGTGAACGAGACCATGGCCCGCAGCCTGTGGCCAGGGAAATCGGCGCTGGGGCGGCGCATCCAGGCGACCCTCGCCCCGGGATGGTTCGAGGTCGTGGGGGTCGTAGCGGACGTGGCCGTCCACGACCTCGTAAGCCCTACGCCCATGGCGGCCTACTACCCCCGGGCGCAGACCGAGGCGTCCGCCGCCGGGGGCTTCCTCCTGGTGGAGACGGAAGGTGATCCCACCGCGCTGGCGGAGCCTCTCCGACGCCTGGTAGGCACCACGGATGCCCGGGCCGCCGTGGGCCGGGTGGAGACCATGGATCAGGTCCTGGACGCCGCCATGTCCGACAACCTGCGCCTCCGCTTCTTCCTCCTCCTCTTCGCCGGGGTGGGGCTGGCGCTGGGGGTGGTGGGGATCTACGGGGTGGTCTCCTACGCCGTCGCACGGAGGCGCGCTGAGTTCGGCTTGCGCATGGCGCTGGGCGCGGAGCCGAGCCGGCTGCTGGCCCAGGTCGTACGGGTGGGGATGCTGCCGGTGGCGGGCGGGGTGGTCGCCGGGGTGGCGGGGGCCGCCCTGGCCTCCCGATTCCTGAGGGAGGTCCTCTTCGGCGTGGCTCCCACGGACCCCGCCGCCTACCTCACGGCGGCACTGATCCTACTTCTGACCGGACTTCTGGCCGCCCTGGTCCCCGCCGTCCGGGCTGCGCGCACCGATCCGGTGGGGGCGCTACGGGCGGAGTGACAGGAGCGGGTGTCGTCGCTACCCTCAGGGCCGACCCCGTTTTCGCTCCCGCCTGCCGCGACCAACCGTGGACGACTTCCTCCAGTTCCTGGTGGACACCCCCATCCTCCTGGCGCCCCTCCTGCTGGTGGCGGCGTTCATCCTGTGGGCGGTCCTGAAGAGGCTCCTGAAGCTGGCGGCCATCCTGGCCCTGGCCGGGGTCCTCTACATCCTTCTGGTCGAGTACGTCTCCACCGGGCCCTGAGGCGAGCCACCCGACCGGGGCGAGCCCCGGCCGGGACGGCCCGACCCCGGGTCACAGCGGGATCAGCCGCACGATGTTGAAGGCGATCCGCCAGGTATCCGGCTCGAAGGGCACGGGTGCGCCCCCGAGAAACTGGGTGGGGTTGATCCGCACCTGGTTGGTGAGGAGCACCTTGAAGAAATGCCCCCGCGTTTCCAGCTCCACGCCGAGGGCTCCACTGTCGTGGGCCAGCTCCGGGCGCTCCTCGCTGGCGATCCACTCCCCGAAGAGGCTCACCCCCGGGGAGACGCGCACGGACCCCTGCACACCCAGCACCAGAGCGTCGTCCACCTCCGGTTCCTGGATCCGGGGATTGCGGAGCCACGCCGGCGCCAGGCCCAGCGAGACGCGCTCCCCCAGGCCGGCGGCCAGGAGGAGCTGAAGGTAGCTCTGACGTTCGTTGTCCTCGGCGCCGAACGCTGGCTGGGTGTTCCATGCGATCCCCCCCTTGGCACCCACCTGAAACCGGGACCCGGCTTCGTCCTCTCCCGTATCGAAGAGGAGCGCCTTGGCGTTGAGCTCCA
>CAKZOQ010000431.1 GCA_937136445.1 uncultured Gemmatimonadota bacterium | reverse complement strand
TGGTGCCGTGGGTGCGTCAGGAGCCGCGGAAGCTGGGCACCAACTACTACGTGGACCGGGACGCGTTGGAGGCCGCCGTGGACCAGCTTCTGACCGAGTCGACGGAGGAGAAGGCGGCCCGGGGTCGCGCCGCCCGCGCCTGGTTTGTGGAGAACGACAGGGCCTTTCGGGGCCGTTTGCGGCGTCTCTGGGAGGAGCTGGAGCTCTGAGGCCAGGGCAGGTTCCCGCGGCCTCCGACCACCCTAGGCCTCGACCCGTCCCAACCGCAGGGCGTTGCCGATGACCGCCAGGGAGACGCCCATGTCTCCGACCAGGACGGCGGTCACCAGCGAGACCATCCCCAGAGGCACCAGAAGCGCCAGGAGGAGCTTCACCATCAGCGCCGCCACGATGTTCTGCCGGATGATGCGTCGGGCGTCGTGGGACAGTCGCAGCAGGTAGGGGAGTCGGTTCAGGTCGTCGCCCATGAGGGCCACGTCGGCGGTCTCCAGCGCCGTGTCGCTCCCTGCGGCGCCCATGGCGATGCCCACCCGGGCCGTGGCCAGCGCTGGTCCGTCGTTGATGCCGTCGCCCACCATGCCCACCGGACCCCAGCGCTCCTCCAGCTCCCGGAGGATGGCGACCTTGTCCTCCGGGAGGAGGGCGGCATGGACGGCATCCACGCCGGCGCCCTCGCCCACCCGGCGGGCCGTGGCCTCGTTGTCCCCGGTGAGGAGGGCCACATGGCGGATCCCTTCCCGCCGCACCCGACGCAGGATGTCGTCCACGCCCTCCCGGGGCTCGTCGGCCACGGCGACCCAGCCCAGGAATCCCTCGTCGTCCTCCACCCCCACCAGGGTGTGGGCCTCCGAGTCCGCGGGCCGAGGGGGGCTGCCCCGCACCGCCTCGGCCCGCACCACCTGCACGGTGCGTCCCTGGACCGTGGCCCGCGCCCCGGTCCCTGGAAGCGCTTCGAAGTCGGTGGCGATCGAGGGCGTCCGTCCCCGCGCACGGGCCTCGTCCACGATGGCCCGAGCCACCGGATGCTCGGATCGGGACTCCACCGAGGCGGCGAGGGTCAGGAGCTCCGACGCGTCTCCGCCGTCGGCGGGATGGACGCCCACAACCCGGGGGTGCCCGACGGTGAGGGTGCCCGTCTTGTCCAGCGCCAGCACCTTCAGCTCTCCGGCGGCCTCCAGGTAGCTCCCCCCCTTGATGAGGACCCCGTGGCGGGCCGCCGCGGTGATGCCGCTCACCACCGCCACCGGGGTGGAGATCACCAGGGCGCAGGGGCAGGCGATGACCAGCAGCGTCAGGCCGCGCACGAACCAGGTCTCGAAGTCGGCGCCCACGACCAGGGGTGGGACCGCCACGACCAGCACCGCCAGCGCGGTCACGGCCGGGGTGTACCAGCGGGCGAACCGCTCCACGAAGCGTTCCGTGGGGCTCTTCGCCTGTTCCGCCTCCTCGATGAGCTGGGTGATCCGGGCAAGGGTGCTGTGGTCCGCCTCCCGCTCCACCTCCACCTCCAGTCCGCCCTCCCGGTTGATGGTCCCGGCGAAGACCCGGTCGCCGGGGGCCATGTCCACCGGGATGGACTCCCCGGTGATGGGGCTCTGGTCCACCGCTGAGCGCCCCTCCACCACTCGTCCGTCCGCAGGGATGCGCTCGCCCGGACGGACCCGGACGCGCTGGCCCACCGAGAGGCTGGAGGCGGGCACCACGGTCTCGCCGTCGGGACCCACCAGGCGGGCCGTATCCGGGGCCAGCTCCATGAGGGAAGCCACCGAGGCTCGCGCCCGATCCACCGAGTAGCTCTCCAGGAGCTCCGCCAGGCTGAAGAGGAAGGCGATGGCCGCCGCCTCCATCGTCTCCCCGATGAGGGCTGCGCCGACGATGGCCACCGTCATGAGGAAGTTCATGTCCAGGCTTCGGGCCAGCGCCGCCTTCACGCCCTTCCCGAAGAAGTTGGTACCGCCCACGACGGCGGAGAGGAGGAACAGGATGTCCGGGGGCGTGAGGGGCCCCCAGGTCCCCC
Source organism: uncultured Gemmatimonadota bacterium (assembly GCA_937136445.1). Taxonomy (GTDB): domain Bacteria; phylum Gemmatimonadota; class Gemmatimonadetes; order Longimicrobiales; family Gaopeijiaceae; genus JAJCZZ01. The sequence goes on along the minus strand of CAKZOQ010000431.1, from coordinate 4,107 downwards.
ACCCGGTCGCCACCAGCACCTGGCGCACCCCTGCCAGATGGAGGAGGCCGCCCACGGCGAACAGGGACATGGCCGCGTAGGTGATCCAGGCGGCGCGGGTCCCGAAGGTGGAGACGGGCTCGCCGGCGGGCGCGGAGCCGTTCAGGGGGTGGGCGGCGTAGCCCAGCCGTCCCATCTCGTGGCGGAGGCGGTCCGGGTCCACGGAGCCACGGTGGCGAACGGTGACGGTCCGGCTCACCGGGCTGCCCAGGACCTCCACCACGCCGTCCACCGTCTCCAACCGTCCCTGGATCCGGGCCACGCAGCTCGGGCAGTCCATGTCCCCCACCCGGAAGCGAAGAAGCTCGGCGGAGCCCTCCCGGTCGTCAGCCGGCGCCTGGAGGGTGTCACTCACGGACGTGCTCCATGCCCGTCTTGAAGAGGGTGGTCACGTGGTCGTCGTCCAGGCGGTAGTAGGCCCTCCGACCCTCCTTCCGCACCCGGACCAGGCGAAGCTGGCGGAGGGGCCGGAGATGGTGGCTCACCGCCGACTGACTCAACTCCACCACCTCGGCGAGGTCGCAGACACAGAGTTCTGCGGCGGCCAGTGCCTCCACGATGCGAAGGCGGCTGGGGCTGGCCAGGATCTGGAAGATGTCGGCGAGACCCGTGAGGTCGTCGTCGCTCACCTGTCCGGTACGGGCGCGGGCGACGGACTCCGGGTGGATGGTGTCCGGGCGGGAGGGTTCGTCGGAATGTCTGAGCATATGTTCAGACGATAGCCACGGACGGCCCAGCGTCAAGATCCGCCTGGAGGTGCCGCGCTTCGAAACCGGGACGGCGGTCGGGGCGTAGGAGGTCGTGCCCACACCCTCTCTCCCCACGCCTCCGGGAGCCCCCATGGAATGGGAATTCATCGCCCCGATGGTCATCACCATCGTCTTCTTCGTCGTCACCGGCGGCGTGATCATCCTCCGGCCCCTCTCCAAGCGCGCGGCGGATCTCCTCGAGCTCTACGCTCGGGATCGGGAAAGCGGCCTGGTGGGGGGGCTGGGGAAGGTGCGCGAGGTCCTGGAGACGGTGGACGCCCGCCTTCGGCTCCTGGAGGAGCGACAGGACTTCACCGAGCGGCTCCTGGGGGAGGACCGGCTGGGGGAAGCGCGGAGGCTTCAGGATTCCGCCGGGGGAACCACGAGCAAGCTCTCGGGGCCGCCCGGGGGATCGGACGGTTCGTCGGTGTCGGACCGAGTCAGCGGATAGAGTCGTGGTCTGCCGCGCGAGCGTTGGCGTTGTCCCGGGCCTCCATGGCGTTGCCCACGGCGCCAGCCCCCGGGATGGGCATGGTGCTGATGAGGCTGTCCTTCTGATCCCGGGTGAGGGTGTCGGTGGCCAGGTCGCCGTCTCCCTCCCCACCGGAGCAGCCGGCCGCCCAGAGCGGGGTCAGGGTCAAGGAGACCAAGAGGACCAGCGAGGCGAAACGCTTCATGTGAGCTCCCGTGGCGGGAGAGGGGGCGGGCGGAGAGGTCGCACCCTGGAAAGGTAGGAGGGTGCCGGGTGGCATCGCACCCCGCCGGCCGCACGAACCCGGGGCTCAGGCCGCGCCGTCGTATCGGGGCCAGTGGAACCAGGCCAGGAATCGGTCTTCGCCGAGAGCGGCCCCGACCAACCCCTCCTCCACCGCGTCTTCGCCAAAGGCGTGGCCGTACGCCGAGGCGACGAAGCTCGCGCAATTGGCCAGCCCCAGGCCCCGTCCATCGCGGGTGACGTGGGGACGGAACAGCTCGGAGGGGGTCCCGGTGTTCTCCTCGATCCAGCGCCGCTGGTCCGGTGATACCGTGTTGGCGACGACGAAGCGCACCGAGTCCTGGGGCCAGAACTCGATGGCCAGCCGCACGCGCTCGTCGGCGGCGAAGCGGGCGGCGTTGTTCACCAGGTCGTAGATGATCCGGTCCACGGCCGAGATCTCGAGGCAGCAGGAGGAGATGCCGCCGTCGTACTCCGAGTGGGCCGAGATCCGCACCGAGCGGTCCGGAAGTCGATAATCGGCGTCGTGCAGCTTCTCCACGAGTTCGCGAATTCCGTGGGCCTGCTCCTGCTCGTCCTCTGCCCGGGCCTCGGGGTCCAGGTCGATGAGGGCGTTGCGCATGACCTTGGCGTGGTCCCGCGCCAGGGAGACCATCGAGCGGAGTTCGTCGGGATCCGGGCGTACCTCCGTGTCCCACCTCCACGATGAGGGCGGTGAGGGCCACGCCCCCTCCTCCCTCGCTGTCGTGGTGGGGCCGCTACATCCGTCGCCACCCATAACCTCAGATTATGACACAGGTGCAGAGATTTCGATTTGAATTGTATAACTTTTGTCGAGATCTTTGGTTCGGCAAAGACGCCGGTGGTCGGCGTCGTCCGCTATTGCTCCGTCCGGAAACCGTCATGGCAGAAAAAGTGTTTCGTGCACTGGTGTCGCCCTTCGTGGCCTTCACTCGTATGGAGGCCGCCGGAGGGGTCCTGCTCATGGCTTCGGCGGCGTTCGCCCTGATCTGGTCCAACTCGGCCTGGGCCGCCTCCTACGTGGCTCTCTGGCAGACACCGGTGTCCGTGGAGGTGGGCGGCTTCGTTCTGGACAAGGCGCTCCTCCTGTGGATCAACGACGGGCTCATGGCCGTCTTCTTCCTCCTCATCGGCCTCGAGATCAAGCGCGAGGTCGTCGCCGGCGAGCTCAACAGCCTTCGCAAGGCCGCCCTGCCGGTGGCGGCGGCCGTCGGTGGCATGCTGGTTCCTGCGGCCGCCTACCTGATGGTGGCCCGGGACCCCACGGCTGTGGCGGGTTGGGGTGTGCCCGTGGCGACGGACATCGCCTTCGCCCTGGGCGTCCTGCTCCTGCTGGGGAGCCGGGCTCCGCTGGCCTTGAAGGTCTTCCTGACCGCGGTGGCCATCGTCGACGACCTCGGCGCCATCATGGTCATCTCGCTCTTCTACACGGCCGCGCTGGACACCACCGCCCTCCTCGCCGCCGGAGGCCTCTTCGTCCTCGCCGTCCTGGGCAACCGGGCTGGGATCCGGGCCATCCCCTTCTACGGGCTCGTGGGAGCGGCTCTCTGGCTGGCTGTCCTGAAGTCCGGGGTCCACGCCACAGTGGCCGGGGTGCTCATCGCGACGACCATCCCCATGGGCGTCGGGCGGAACGACGAGGAGACAGGTGAGCACGACCACCCCGAGTCGCCGCTCCACATGCTGGAGCACGGCCTCCATCCCTGGGTGGCCTTCGTCGTCCTCCCGGTCTTCGCCCTGGCCAACGCCGGGGTGGCCCTGGGGGGCGGGACCGCGGATGCGGCGGGGATGCAGATCACTCTGGGCATCGTCCTGGGCCTGGTTCTGGGGAAGCCGTTGGGAATCCTCGCCACCTCCTGGATCGCGGTACGGGCCGGGTGGGCCGACCTGCCGGAGGGCGTGAACTGGCGTCAGCTCACAGGGGTGGGTTCGCTCTGCGGGATCGGCTTCACCATGTCCCTCTTCATCGGGGGGCTGGCCTTCGCCGACCCGGCGCTGCTCGACGCGGCGAAGATGGGGATTCTGGGTGCCTCCCTCATCTCGGCGCTCGTGGGGACGGATCTCCTTCTCACCGCCTCCCAGCGTTCGGAGGCCACGTCGGGTGCTCCGAAGAAGTCGGAGGCCCTGCCTCAGCCGTCCGTGTCCTGAGACTCCTCCAGGGAGAGGCGTGCCTTGGCGGCCTCCACGATGACGGCCACCGCCGGGTTCCGGATGCGACGTTCCACCGAGACGCAGTAGAAGCGCTCCACCAGGTCCGGGAGTTCGCCCAGAGACACCACGTGGTACATCTCGGCGACCTCCCGGGCCTCGGGGGTGGGGATGGCGAAGAGGCCGAGCCCTTCCTTGCCGAAGACCTTGAGGATGGCGCTGTCCTCCACCTCGGCCACCACCGTGAGGTTCAGCCCCCTGTCCACCATCCACCGGCGGATCTGGCGCCGCAGCACCGAGGCTTCGCCGGGAAGGATGAAGGGGGCTCCGGACAGGCTGTCGGGGAAGCCGTCGGCGTGCTGGCGGACCAGCTCCGGGGTGCCCATGACCGTGACCCCGCAGGAGCCCAGGGGGTGGTTGTAGGCCTGGACGTCC
>CAKZOQ010000430.1 GCA_937136445.1 uncultured Gemmatimonadota bacterium | reverse complement strand
CCCGCCGTTTCGACGTCTCTCCCAGCACGGTCTACATGCTCCGTCGCGGGGAGACGTGGGGATACCTCGACCATCCGAACCAGGGCCGGACGTCGAAGAAGGGGTCCCGCGGCAAGCGCTGACCGTCTGGTGACGGACGCCCCGAGGGGCGTATCCTGAGGGCGATTCCACCGTCTCGACCCCCACCTGCGAGTCGCCATGCCGTCTGCCCACCCGTCCATCCCGGCGCCCCGGGGAACCCTGTACCCCCGCGCCCGGTCCGCTGTCCCGGCGTTCCTGGTGGCTGTGCTCCTGGTCCTCGCAGGCTGCGCCGAGGAGCCCGCCGCCGACCTCCTGATCCTGGGCGGGTCGGTGCTGGACGGGAGCGGCTCCCCCGCCCTGGTGCAGGATCTGGCGGTCACCGGAGACCGCATCGCCTTCCTGGGCGACGCCGACGCCGTGGGTCTCCAGGCCCTCGATACCGTGGACGCCTCCGGCCTCCTGGTGACGCCCGGGTTCGTGGACATGCACTCCCACGCCGTGCTGGACGAGGACTACGGCCGTGGGGCGGAGGCCTTCCTGCACCAGGGCATCACCACCGTCGCCCTGGGGCTCGACGGAGGAGGTGACAACCGGATCGCCGCCCGCATGCAGGGCTGGGCGGACGCGGGCATCGGGGTGAACGCCATGCTCTGGGTGGGCCACAACGAGGCGCGCGAGGCCGTGGTGGGCATGGAGGACCGGCCCCCCACGGCGGACGAGCTGGAGGCCATGAAGGAGTACGTCCGTGCGGGGATGGAGGAGGGGGCCAACGGCCTCTCCAGCGGCCTCTTCTACCTCCCGGGCAACTACGCCGAGACAGCGGAGGTCATCGAGCTCAACCGGGTCGCCGCCGAGTACCCCGGCGCCATCTACGACACCCACGACCGGGATCTGGGCGCCGCCTACCCGCCCTTCGGCTACCTGGCCTCCATCGAGGAGGGCATCCGCATCGGGGAGGAAGGGGGCACCAAGGTCATCTTCAGCCACTTCAATCCCCAGGGAGCCCACAACTACGGGCGGGCACCGGAGGGCGCGGCGCTCATCGAGGCGGCCCGGGAGCGGGGCGTGGACGTCCGGGCGGCGCAGCACGTCTACACGGCCACCCAGTCCAACCTCCGGTCCTACACCGTCCCGGGGTGGGCCGTGGCGGGAGGGGACACGGCCATGATCCGGCGCTTCGACCACCCGGACACCCTGGCCCTCATCGACGAACAGACCCGGGAGATGCTGGCCATCCGTGGGGGCGCCCACAACCTCCTCTTCGCCGACCCCCGCCCCGAGCTCAACGGGCGGACCCTGGGCGAGGTGGCGGAGGCGTGGGGGCTGCCGGCTCCCGAGGCGGCTCGGCGCATCCTCCGCGAGGACAACGCCGCCGTCATGAACCTCGGGCTCTACGACGCCGAGAACACGCGCATCCTGGCCCAGGAGCCCTGGATGATGACCTGCACCGACGGGCGGAACCCCGGGCCGGGTCAGAATGTGACCCACCCCCGGGTCTACGGGGCCTTCACCAAGAAGCTCCGGGAGTTCGTCGTGGAGGAGGAGCTCCTGAGCTGGCCCTTCGCGGTGCGCTCCATGACCGGGCTGGCGGCGGACTTCCTGGGATGGAGCGAGCGGGGCTACCTCCGGGAGGACCTCAAGGCCGACGTCACCGTGCTGGACCCGACGGAGGTGGAGGACATGGCCACCTACGAGGAGCCCCAGCAGTTCAGCCGGGGCACCGTCCACGTCCTGGTGAACGGGACCTTCGCCATCCGGGACGGGGAGGCCACGGGGGCGTTGGCCGGTCGGCCCCTGGTCCGTCTGGGCGGGGAGTTCGCCGGCTCCTAGGGGCGGGCGATATGGGGGCGGGTCCGGCGGCGGGTGGGGCTCCTCAGTCCCGAGGGGCGTCCTCCCGGGTCGGTTCGTCCGAGCCCGTTCGAGTGTCGTCTTCCTCGGGCTGACCGGCGGCCAGGGCGCTCTCCTCCTCCTCCGGGGGGAGGGGGGATGGCGCCGGGCGGACGGGGGTGGCGCCGCCGAGGAGCTGCTCCTGGAAGTCCAGTCGCTCGTCCAGGTTGCGGATCTTCTTCGCCAGCGCCCGCAGGTCCCCCTGGATGCGCGCCGTGTTCCGGGCGGCGCGGAGCTCCCCCGCAGGCTCGCCGGCACCCGGACGCAGTCCCCGCACGAGCCACTGGGCCAGAAGGGTACCGGCGGTGCCGATGGCGCCGCCGCTGACGAAGACGACGGCCACCGCCACCCAGAGCTCGGGTTCCATCGGTGCGCTCCA
>CAKZOQ010000429.1 GCA_937136445.1 uncultured Gemmatimonadota bacterium | reverse complement strand
CGGGCCGGAACCTGATGAAGCGGCCCTTCTTCACGGCGGCGGTGGTGGCGACGCTCGGCGTGGGCGTCGGGGCGACAAGCGCCCTCTTCGGTGTCTTCCAGGCGGTGTTCCTGGAGCCGCTCCCGCTCCCCGAGTCCCACGAGCTCGTCACGGTCATGGAGGCCGGGGGCTTCGGGTGCTGCGGACCGGCCTCGGGTCCGGACTACACGGACTGGCGGCAGGAGGCGCGGTCCTTCGAGGCGCTGGCCGCCCTCTCGCCGGGGAGCTTCAACCTCACGGGGCTGGACGAGCCTCGCCGGGTCCTGGGTCTCCGGGCCACCTCCAGCGCCTTCGCCGTCGCGGGGGTCGAGCCCTATCTGGGACGGACCCTCCAGGAGGAGGACGCGGGAGCCGACGGGTCGGGCGTGGTGGTCCTCTCCCACGGATTCTGGGAGCGGGTCTTCGTCGCCGACCCCGGGTCCCTGGGGCAGAGCCTCGAGATCGACGGGGAGCCGCGCACCGTGGTGGGCGTCATGCCCCCGGGGTTCGACGTGCCCTCGCCCTGGGCTCGCACGACCCGCCATGAGTTCTACCTGCCTCTTTCGCCCGTGGCCCTGGCCGACGCCCATCGCGGCAACCACAGCTATCCGGTGGTGGGGCGACTGGGGCCCGGGGTGGAGCTGGAGCAGGCCCAGGCCGAGATGGACGGCCTGGCGGCCCGTGCCGCCGAGGCGTACCCCGAGAGCCACGCCGTCCGGAGCGTCCGCGTCTTCACCATCCACGACTACCTCTACAGCGACATCGGGGAGCAGCTCCTCCTGATCCTGGGTGCGGCGGCTGTGGTCCTCCTGGTGGCCTGCGGGAACGTGGCCGGGCTCCAGTTGGCCCGGGCGGTGGGACGGGAGTCGGAGCTGGCGCTGCGCGCGGCCATCGGCGCCTCCCGAGGAGCCATCGTCCGGTTGCTTTTCTCCGAAAGCCTCCTCCTGGCGCTCCTGGGGGGCGTGCTGGGGATGGCCCTCTCCTTCGCCATGGTGGACGTCTTCCGGAGCCTCCTGCCGGCGTCCGTTCCCCGGGTGGCCGATATCGCGGTGGACGGGACGGTGCTCTTCGTCGCCCTGGGCAGCGCCGGCCTCACCGCGCTCCTCTTCGGGATGGTGCCGGCGGTGCTCGCGGCCCGGGGCGAGCTGGCGGCGGCGGTGAAGGAGCGGGGGTACTCGACGCTGGCTCCGGCCAAGGAGCGCGTCCGGGACGGCTTCATCGTCCTCCAGGTGGCGCTGGGGCTCGTCCTGGTGAACGGTGCCGGGCTCCTCGTCCAGAGCTACACCCAGCTCCGCGGGGAGGACATGGGCATCCGAGCCGAGGGCGTCGTGACCTTCGCCCTGGATCCCCGGGGCGACGACTACGAGGACGGCGAGGCCCGCCGACGCTTCTTCGAGGAGGTCACTGCGGAGGTCTCGGCGGTCCCCGGCGTGACGGCGGCGGGGATGGTGACCAAGCTCCCCCTCGCCGGGGGCACCAACGGCACGGCGTGGGTGGAGGGGCAGCCCCGCCCCAACGACGGCGGCGGGGTCCTGGTGGAGGTCTCCAGCATCTCCGGAGACTACCTCCAGGCCATGGACATCCCACTGATGGTGGGGCGGACCTTCCTCCCTGCGGACGCCGACAGCGGCGCGGCCACCGTCCTGGTCAACCAGGCTTTCGTCCGGCAGGCCTGGCCGGACGAGGATCCCCTGGGGAAGCGCTTCGCCTTCGGGACGGAGGAGGTGGAGTGGTTGACGGTCGTCGGGGTGGTGGGCGACGTGCGGCAGTGGTCCCTGGAACGTGCCCCCCTGGCCGAGGCCTACTTCCCGTACCCCCGCGGCTGGGCCACCGGAGGACACGTCGCCGCCCGGGTGGAGGGGGATCCCACGACGGCCGCCCCGGCGGTCCGCCGCGCGGTGCTCGCGGTGGATCCCGGCCAACCACCCTCCGACTTCCAGACCATGTCGGCGCTGGTGGAGTCCCGGTTCGCCCAGCGGCGTTTCTACACGACCCTCATCGGCCTCTTCGCCGGGGTCGCTCTCGTGCTGGCAGCCGGGGGCATCTACGGGACCGTATCGTACTTCGTGGCACGCAGGACCCGTGAGCTGGGCATCCGGATGGCCCTGGGCGCCCCGCGGACGGGGCTGATGCGTCTGGTGGTCCGCCGAGGACTCCGGCTGGCGTTCTGGGGTGTGGGCCTGGGCCTCCTCGGAGTCTGGGCCTCGTCCACCGTCCTGGAGAGCCTGGTGTACAGCGTGGAGGCGCTGGACTGGAAGACGCTGGTCGCGGGATGCATCGTCCTGGGCGGAGCGACGTTGGCCGCCTCCGCCCTTCCGGCCCGGCGGGCCATGCGCGTGTCTCCCATCGTCGCCCTCCGACACGAATGACCGCACCAGGAGCCGAATCACATGGGTGAATTCGAGCAGCTCGTCCTCCTGGCCCTCCTGCGCCGCGACAACGACGCCTACGGGATGGAGATCCGGCAGGAGATCGAGAACCGTACCGGTCGGCAGGTCTCCTACGGGGCCGTCTACACCACGCTGGACCGGCTGGAGAGGAAGGGTCTGGTGAGGCACCGGATGGGTCAGGCGACCCCCGAGCGCGGCGGCCGGGCGCGGAAGTACTTCCAGGTGGAGGCGGCTGGAGTGGAGGCGCTCCGGGAGGTCCGGGACACCTTCGCGGTCATGTGGGAGGGCGTGTCGCTCCGTTGACGCCCCCCCGGCCGCCGCCTAGCTTCTCCCAAAGGAACCACCAGCCATCTGGGCCGCTCCCCTCCCGCG
>CAKZOQ010000428.1 GCA_937136445.1 uncultured Gemmatimonadota bacterium | reverse complement strand
AGGCACGCTGCCGGTCCAGCGATCCGTACCGTGCATCCGCCTCCCCGGAGGACGGCAGGCTCAGGGCCAGGACCAGGACGTCGTCGGGGACGAGGTCTGCCGCCACCCGGGAGACGTTCTCACCGCTCCGCACCACGAACCCCGCCGCCACCAGGAGGCCCACGGTGAGGGCGAGCTGGCCCCAGACCATGACCCGCTGGAGCCTGCCGTCCCGCTGCCCTCCGCGTCCGTGCGCCGACGCCCCGCGGGTCCGGAGCCCCTCCCGGTCCACGCTGGCGAAGGCCGGGGCGAGTCCCGCCAGGAGCGTCGAGACGAGCACCACGCCGAGGATGGCCAGCAGCGTCGGTCCATCCAGCGAGACCTGCCACCAGAAGAGGGAGTCGGGTCCGTGGGGGAGGGCGAAGACCCCGGAGTCCGTGCCCACCCGGTTGAACCAGGCTATTCCGAAGGCGGCCAGCGCGACGCCCCCGACGGCCGCCGTCAGCGAGAGGAGCCCCGCCTCCACGACGAGAAGGCGGAGGAGCGTGCCGCGGGTGGCCCCCAAGGCCGTCCGCACCGCCAGGTCGTGGCGTCGCCGGAGCCCCCGCATGAGCAGGAGGTTGGCGGCGTTGGCGCAGGCCACCAGGAGGACCAGCCCCGCACCCACCAGGAGCCGTTGGACCGTCCGGGTGAACTCCTCACCGACGTACTCCTCCTGGAAGGTCCGCAGCGACGCGGTGATCCCGTCGTGGGTGTCCGGCCAATCCCGCGCCAGCCGCCCGGTGATCCCCTCGAACTCCCCCCGCGCCGCCTCCAGCGACACCCCCGCACGAAGCCGGCCGAAGACATCCAGGCGACCCTGCCCCCGGGGTGTCCCTGCCAGGTCGAGGTACAGGGGCACCCAGAACTCCTCGGCGACGGGGAAGCCGAAGCCCCGAGGCATCACGCCCACCACGGTCCGGGGGCCCTCGTTGGTGGCGACGGTGCGCCCCACCATCCCGGGATCGGCGCCGTAGCGGCCCGTCCAGGTGTCGTGGCTCAGGAGGAGGACCGGGGCGGCCCCCGGCGCCTCGTCCTCGGCGGTGAAGGTGCGGCCCAGCGCCGCGTCCATGCGGAGGAGGGGAAAGGAGTTCGCCGAGAGGGACACGCCCACCAGCCGGTCCGGGGGGGCTCCCTGGCTTCCCGGGAGGGCGATCTCCCGCTCCACGTAGGCTCCGAGGCCTTCGAAGGAACGCTGGGCCTCCTGCCAGGCCCGGTAGTCGTGGGGAGCCACCGGGAGCGAGAAGTCGCCCTCGGCAGGTCGGGCCCGCTCGAAGTGGACCAGCCGATGCGCCTCCTCGAAGGGAAGCCCGGCGAGGAGCGTCCCCCAGAGGATGCTGAAGGCGGTGGCGACGGCGCCGATGCCCAGTGCCAGCGGGAGGGCGGTGGCCAGCGTCTCCAGGGGGCGTCGGCGGAGCGAGCGGAGCGCGTGGCCCAGATCCCGTCCCAGGTCCCGAATCCCGGCGAGGGGCGAACGTGGGACGCCGCCCGGTCCGGGGAGGGGCGCCACCTGGGCCAGCAGGACCTGGCGCCAGTACCAGAGTCGGGCGTAGCGGGGTCGATCCACGGCCAGGTCCCGGAACCGCTCCTCCAGGTCCCCTTCCAGCCAGGTTCGTGTGGGTTCCGGGAGGCGGCGAAGGAGCTTCCGAGCGAGCTCGGGAGGGCGGGGCATCCCTCAGTCCTCCAGCCGGGCGGGATCGGGTCCGGTCAGGGGATGGCCGCGCGGACCTTGTTCGCTGGCGCGCCCGAGGGGATCGAAGGGGAGGCCGGCCCAGAGCCGCTCCTGGACCAGGCGGGAGCGACGGAGTTCGGTGATGCCGGCCTCGGTGAGGGCGAAGACCTTGCGGGGGCGCCCGCCGCGCCCGTCGCCGGCGAGTTCGGCTCCGGCCTCCACGTAGCCCTTCTCGGCCAGCCGGTTCAGGGTGACGTAGACGGAGGCGATGGAGACGTCGCGATGGGTGGCCTCCAGGATCTCCTCGTGGATGCCGGCCCCGTGGCCGTCGCCCTCCAGCCGACCCACCGCGAGCAGGACGATCTCCTCGAACTCACCCAGGTTGTCTCCCTTCCCCATCGACCCCTCCCCACCGTGGTAAACAAAATCAACTCATTTGACAAAATTGGGTCAAACGATGGGCGTGGCAAGGGGGACCCGGGGGTTGGTGGGCAGGGTATCAGACAACAGGGAAATGGACGCTGCTGGAGATCTACCCAGGCAGTCGCTGATTCCTCGTGGAATGCGCCCGCGTGCTCAACGGCCTCCATGCAGGTTGGACTCGCTCTTGCATTGATGACAAGAGAATTGAAGACCCCTCGCCGCGGCTCCACTTGGTGGATTCGTCGGCGATCTACTTGGAGAACCTGATGAACCAACCTTCCCGCCCCGATGCACCGAGGCCAGGCCCGGTGCTCATGCTACTCGTGGTCGCCCTTTCCCTCTTCGGCCTCCCCAGCCTTGCACAGGCCCAGACCATCGGCTACGCAGTCGAGCCCGGTGGCTCCTTCGTCCAGTGGGACGAGGACCTGGGGCTCGAGGACGGGTGGTTGTGGGGAGGGGCCCTCACCTTCGAGTTGGGGTCTCGGGTCCGGCTCAGTCCCTTCTACCTCACCCGCTCGGGGCTGCAGGCCGATCCGACGGGCATCGGGGGCAGCGACTCGCTCTTCGCGGACGTCGATTCCTTCGAATTCGACGCCCGGCATGTGGGTGTCAGCATGGACCTGGATCTGACCGACGGGAACGTCGTTCCCTTCGTGCGTCTCGGCGGAGGTCTGCTCCGCCTGGACCCGGACTCGGGCGACGCCATCGACCGGGTGGCTCTGTCCTACGGAGGGGGCCTTCGGTTCGGCCTCGGTCGTGCCGGCATCCGCCTCTTCGCCGAGGGCACCAGCTACCGGCTGGATGCGGAGGAGCTCTACACCCCCGGGTTGGCGCCGGAGGGGGAGGAAGCCGCCCGCCGCAATCTCGTGGGCGGCGTTCGGGTCAGCATCCCCATCAGCGAGATGCCCGATGATCCGGGCATGGGACTCACAGGCGCGTCGGTGCCCCTGGGCATCTTCGCCGGACAGCTGAACTTCGACTCCGAGTCCGGCCTGGGCGAGCAGCGCCTGGCCGGTGCCCGGGGCGGATTCGCCCTCAACCCCCTCGTTTCGCTGCAGGGGTTCTACTGGCAGGGCGTCAACGACGATCTGGACGCCACGGAGGAGATCAAGGGGTACGGTGCCGAGGCCCAATTCAACCTCGGGTCCGGAGCCGGCATCTCCCCCTTCGTCCTGGTGGGCGGAGGAAAGATCGAGTTCAATGACGACCCCGAGCTCGTCGACGAGCCGCGCGAGGACCGCACGGCCCTCATCCTCGGTGGAGGGCTGACCTTCCCCCTGAGCGACCGGGTGGACCTGCACGCCAGCGTGCGTGATTACCTCCTGGATCCGGGCGAGGCCCTGGAGAGCACCTCCGACCCCTCGGACCTGACGAACAACTGGCTGTATTCCGCGGGCCTCTCCGTGAGGCTCGGTGGGAGGACGCAGGAGGGCCGCGCTCAGGCACGTGCCGACGCCCAGCGTGAGAGCATGCGTGAGAGCATGGAAGAGGAGATGGCCAGGATGCGGCGCCAGGTGGATTCGGTGGAGGCGGTGGCCAGGCAGGCCCGTACCGACGCCGAGGATTCCACGGCGGCGGAGCCTGACCGCGAGGAGGCGGACGAACAGCCCACCTCCAGTGAGGCGACGGAAACCCGCAGCGTCCAGACGCCCGACGGTCGGGTGATCACCCTTCCGGTGCTGGAGGAGGGCTCCATCTACATCCGGTTCGGCTCCCAGGGAGCCGACGTCGGTACGCGGTCCGGCGAAGGCATGGTCATGGGAGAGGCCGAACTCCAGGCCAGCATCCGGAGGGCGATGCGCGCCGCCGGGGCCGACACCCTGACGGAGAACGAGGACGAGCTGAGCGCCCTGGAGGAGCGGCTGCTTCAGCAGCTGCGCCGGGAGAACGCCCAGCCTGATTCCCAGGCTCCGGCCGACACCCAGATGTCGGAGTTCTCCCAGCGGGTCCTGGACCGGCTGGACGAGATCGAATCCCGCCTCGACGCCCAGCTTCAGGCGCAGGCCGCCGCACCGCCTGCGACGCGGGTGATCGAGGTGCAGCAGACCGCTCCGGGCTCGGGAGCGTTCGATCGGGCCAGTCGGCTGCAGCCGCTGAACACCGTGCCATACGGTGGCATCCACTTCGGAGAAGATACGCAGGGCACCCTGGGCGTCCGGTTCGACTTCGGTCCCCTGAGCAACGGAAGCCCCTTCCGCTTCGTGCCGGAAGCCACCTTCGGCTTCGGTGGGGGAAGCCCCAGCCTGCTGGTGATGGGTAACGTCCAGTTCCCGGTGGCCCGCTTCGGCGGAGACTACAGCGCCGAGCCCTACCTGGTGGCAGGCGCTGGGTTCTACAGTCCCACCTTCCTGGGCATCAACACGGGCGTCGGGGTGCGCTTCGACCTGGACGTCGGCAGCAGCCAGCCCCTCCGCACCTTCGCGGAGCTCCAGGGGCTCAACCTGTACGACGACACCCGGCTGCTGGTGGGGGTTCGTCTGAACCAGTAGAGGCGCGCTGTACGCGCGAATTCGAGCGGTGGCGGGGGTCTCCCCGTCACCGCTCTTCGCGGTTCAGGGGTCCACGTTGCGGCAGGTGCCGGAGGCTAGGACCTCCGGTGGCGGACCCGCCCGCGGCCGGGCTACCCTCGTCCTTCCACCCTCACACTCCCACCCGACACCTCCCTCTAGAGCCATCGCCATGGATCGTCGCGCCTTCACCCGGGCCACCGCCGTCGCCGCTGCCGGTTCCCTCGCCGCCCCGTCGCTCCTCCTGGGTCGTCGTACCGGCCGCGCCGACCTGGTGCTGCGGGGCGGCATGGTCTTCGACGGCTCCGGGGGGGTGGGCCGGCTGTGGGACGTGGCGGTGACCGGGGACGTCATCACCGCGGTGGGGGCGGACCTGCCGGCGGGCACGGAGGAGCTGTCGCTGGACGGCCTGGCACTGGCGCCGGGCTTCATCGACATCCACTCCCACGCCGATCTGTCGTTGCTGGTGAACCCCCGGGCGGAGAGCCGCATCCGGCAGGGGGTGACCACCGAGGTGGTGGGACAGGACGGGGGCGCGGTGGGGCCCTGGTCCGACGAAGAGCTGGAGGGCGTGCGGGACCGGTACGCCCGGAACGACGTCACCATCGACTTTCAGGATCCGGTGGGCTTCCTCGATCGCATCGACCGGGAGCGTCCGGCGGTGAACGTGGCCACGATGGTGGGCAACGGCGCCCTCCGGGGCTACGTGATGGGCGGCGAGAACCGGCCGGCGACGCCCCAGGAGATCGCTCGGCAGCGGGCGCTCCTGGCGGACTACCTGGCCGGTGGTGCCGTGGGTCTCTCGTCCGGGCTGGAGTACGCCCCCTCGGGCTTCGCGACCACCGACGAACTGGCGGAGCTTGCCGGCGCCCTCTCCGGGACGGGACTCCCCTACGCCTCCCACATGCGCAACGAGGACGACCGGCTCCTGGGCGCCGTGGAGGAGGCGCTCATGGTGGGACGGCTGGCCGGGGTCCCGGTGCAGATCTCCCACCTGAAGCAGCAGGGCCTCCGCAACTACTGGAAGGCCGACGCGGTGCTGGGCCTCCTGGACGAGGCACGGGCCGCCGGGGTGGACGTCCGTTTCGACGTCTACCCCTACACCGCCTACCAGACGGGCCTCTCCAACCTCTTCCCCGCCTCGGCGCGATCCGGAGGGAGCGAGGCCTTCCTGGCCCGCCTCCGCCATCCGGACACCGGCCCCGAGCTGGAACGCTCCGCCCGGGCGAAGGTGGCGCTCCTGGGAGACTGGAACCGGGTCCAGATCTCCAGCGCCGACGAGGACTGGGCCCAGGGGCGCCTCCTGGGCGACCTGGCCCGGGAGCGGGACATGGATCCCTACGATCTCACCCTCCAGCTCCTGGAGTCCAACGGGGGTGGGGTGGGTATGATCGGCCACGGGATGGGCGAGGAGAACGTGGAGCGCCT
>CAKZOQ010000427.1 GCA_937136445.1 uncultured Gemmatimonadota bacterium | reverse complement strand
GGAGCGCAGCCGATCCTTCCAGGACCCCCAGTCCCGGAGCTCCCCGTGCTCGTCGGCGGGATGGAGGGAGACGTAGTCCCGGGAGACGTCGGAGAGGACCGAAGGCAGGGCCGCCCGCAGGACGATCCCCAGGGGGCTCAGATAGTAGCGGGCCATCCAGCGGCAGAGCTCCAGGAGCTCCGGCGGTACGGTGGGCTCGGTGTCGTCCAGGACGTCCAGCACCGGCTTGAGGCCGGCCATCTCGCCGCGCTGCCCGGGCCCCACCACCCATCCGATGCGCTGATCCCTGCCGAAGGAGACGAGGACCCTGCTCCCCTCCGCCGGCATGGCCCCGCGTACCGAGTAGGTGAAGGTGGTGGGGATGGGCAGGGGCAGCGCCACCTCCACCCGCGGATCGGCGTCGTCCGCCGGGCTCACCCGTCGAAGAGGGTGAAGACCTCGCGCTGGATCTCGGAGGGCGTCACTCGGGGTCCGGCCTCGGCGTCCCAGTAGACGTTGATCTCGGAGCGGACGCCGATCTCGCCGGGGATGTAGACGCCGGGCTCGACGCTGAAGCCCACCCCCGGGAGGAGGACCCGGTGGTCCCGCGTCTCCAGGTGGTCCAGGTTGGGCCCGCTCCCGTGGAGCTGGGTGTCCATGGAGTGGCCGGTGCGATGTACGAAGTACTCGCCGTAGCCCCGCTCCTCCAGGACGCCGCGGGCGACGTCGTCCACCTCGAGCCCCCGAACCTCCTCACCCACCTCGAAGCGCTCCTGCAGGAAGTCCACCGCCGCGTCCCGGGCGTCCCGCACCGCCTCCCAGATCTCCTGGGTGCGCTCGTCGACGCCCGAACCCAGCACGCCCATCCAGGTCTGATCCGCCGGCACCGAGCCCGGACGCCCGCCCCAGAGGTCGACGAGCAGGAGGTCGCCGCGCCGGATCGGCGCCCCCTTCCCCTCCGGAGCGTAGTGGGGGTCGGAGGCGTTGGGGCCGATGGCCACGATGCAGTCCACGCCATGGGGGAAGCCCCCCTCGGCGATACGCGCCCGGATGAACTCCGAGAGGGCGCCTTCGGAGGTGGGGGTGCCGCCCTCCACCGCGTCGGCGGCCCGCCGGAAGGCTTCCAGGGCCACCTCGCGCAGGTGCTCCGCCGCCTCCTGGTGGTCCCGGAGCTGCTCCGGCGTCCAGACGGCGTGGAAGCGGGTGATGAGGTCCCCCGACGAGACCAGCTCCACCCCGGCCCGAAGGATCACCTCGGCGAGTCCCGCCGGCACGTAGTCCAGGGTGGGCACGGCAGCCCCGGGAGAGACCTCCATGGCCACCCGTTCCCGCCCGTCCAGCAGCCGGGCCAGCTCTTCCTCCATCTCCTGCCAGCCGGCGTAGGTCCGGACCGACCAGGGCCAGTGCCGCCACGCCGACCCCTCGATGGCGTGGTGGAGCGCCACGGGCTCGCCCTCCCGAGGCACCAGGAAGAAGCCCCGCCGCGTGGTCTTGCCGACGGCGAGAAGGGACGTGGCGATGGGATTCGCCCCCCGGAATTCGTAGAGGAGCCAGGCGTCGAGGTCCTGCTCCGCCAGCGCCGCCTGGATGCGGCGGATGCCGTCGTCGGTGGTGAGGAGCGAAGGGGTCACAGGGCCATCGGGCTCAGCGTTCATGGGAGGTCTCGGCACCGAAGAGGGGAAGGCCGGTCGTGTCGTCCGCCTCGTCGGGGGCGGGATCGGACGGCGGAGGGGAACGGTCCGGGTGGAAGGGGGCGTCCTCCCCCGCCTCTCCCTCACCCTCCTCCACCGGGTCCTTCTCCGCCGCGTCCGGCGTCCTCCCCGTGAGGAGGGCCAACGAGATGACGCGGTCCCGGGAGAGGAGTCGGTGGATCTCCCGCTCCCGCTGGAGGACGGTCCGGACGCCGGTCCACCCGTACCGCGACCAGGCCCGGCGCAGGATCCCGATCTTCTCCCAGAGCGTGAAGATCTCGGCGAAGTCCGGGAAGGGCTTTACCCCGCCGGCGCGGAAGGCCGTCTCCTCGTCGGTCCAGTCCTCGGTGTGCAGCCCCTCCACCCCCGACTCCCGCAGGAGCCGCTTCCACTCCACCAGCATGAGGGGGCGGGCGCCCAGGTGCTCGCTGACGATGTGCTGGCGACCGGGGTCCACCGGCGCCTTCCAGACGAGCTGCACCAGGACGATGTGGCCGCCGGGCCGGGTCACCCGGACGAGTTCCCGGACAGCCTGCTCGGGGGGGCAGTCGGCCGCCAATCCAAGCTCGCCGACGCTCACGTCGAAGATGGAGTCCCGGTAGGGGAGCGCCGCGGGGGATCCCGACTGGAACTGAAGTCGCTCCGCCAGATCCGAGCCCCGTACCCGATCCGCGGACTGATCCACCAGCCGACCGTCGGCCTCCACGCCGGAGCCCTGCACGCCGAACTCCCGCACGAAGTACTCCAGGGGGATCCCCTTCCCTGCCGCCACGTCCAGGACCTCGTCTCCGGCCTCCATGTCGGTGAGGAGGGCGATCTGCCGGTACAGGTCCACGTCTCCCGGGGGAAAGAGGAGGCGCGGACTCAGTCTGATGAGATCCAGCATGGAGGGCGCGCGGGCGTCACGGCCCTCCGGACGTGGGGAATCAGGCGGCATGACCAGAAAGGTAGGAAGCCCCCTACGAGAGGCAACGTGGGGTCGGGTCGGGCCGGGGGCGACTCGGCGGCGACTCAGAAATCCGGTCGCTCGGCGTCGTCCAACTCCCGAAGGGCCGTCCGGAGGCGCTCCTCTTCCTCCGGGGAGGCGTCGGCAGGCGGGGGAGCGGCGTCCTCTCGTCTGCGACGCGCCAGGACCCAGGCCACCAGCGCCAGGCCGGAGAGGAGGGCCGCCGGGGGCAGGAGCCAGGCCAGCAGCCCCACGCCGCGGGTACGCGGTTCGGCTCGCCACCGCTCTCCGTACGCCCGCAGGACCCCCTCGATGATGGAGTCCGCCTCCACCCCTCGCTCCGCACGCTCCTGGATGCTGTCCCGGAGCTCCGCCGCACCGGGCGACGGACACACCTCGAGCATGAGTCCGGGGCAGTAGGGCGACCAGAGCCCGTCGATGGCGTCCCGCGCCTCGGGATGGACGGTGGTGGGGCCCTCCCGCTCACCGGCGACCTGTGCCGAGGCCGAACCGGGAGGAAGGGCCGAGCCGAGGCTCAGGAGGAGGAGGAGGAGAATGCGCATCGGGTCAGTCCGGCGGGTCCAGGTCCGCCAACGCCCGGATCACCGCCACGCTCCCCGCCCCCAGACGGGCCGGCGCGTAGCCGCCTTCCAGGAGCACCACCACCCTGCCGT
Organism: uncultured Gemmatimonadota bacterium; assembly: GCA_937136445.1. Classification (GTDB taxonomy): domain Bacteria; phylum Gemmatimonadota; class Gemmatimonadetes; order Longimicrobiales; family Gaopeijiaceae; genus JAJCZZ01. The sequence goes on along the minus strand of CAKZOQ010000427.1, from coordinate 1,444 downwards.
CGCAGGAAGCCTCGGCCCGCTCCACCACCTCGCCGGTCATGGCGTGGAGGTCCGCAGGCTCCAGCGGGAAGTCCCCCAGGGGATCCCCTGCCAGGCAGTCGAAGCCGGAGGACACCAGGACGAAGTCGGGCCGGGCGGCGTCCCAGGCCCGGTCCAACGCCTGGGTGAAGGAGCTGCGGTATCGCTCCAGAGACACCCCCCCTGGGAGGGGCACGTTGAGGGTGGAGCCCTCCCCCGCCCCTCGACCCGTCTCGTCGGCTCCGCCCGTCCCCGGGTAGTGGGGCGACTGGTGGACCGACAGGAAGAAGACGGCAGGGTCTTCGTAGAAGATGTCCTGAGTGCCGTTGCCGTGGTGCACGTCCCAATCCACCACCAGCACCCGTTCGGCGTGCCCCGCCGCCTGGAGCCAGCGCGCCGCCACCGCGACATGGTTCGCCAGGCAGAAGCCCATGGCACGGTCCGGGGTGGCGTGGTGCCCGGGGGGACGGGTGGCGACGAAGGCCCGCCGGAGTCGTCCCTCTGCCACCGCATCACAGGCCTGGATCGCCGCGCCGGAGCTGCCGAGGACGGCCTCCCAGGTCGCCGGCGAGGCCTTGGTGTCGGTGTCCACCGGCACCACACGATCCTCATCCACGGCCCGGGCGCAGGCCGCACGGATCCGCTCCACATGGGCCTTGGTGTGGACCCGGAGAAGGTCGTCTTCGGTGGCCTCCCCGGGCTCCTCCTGCGTGACGTGGCCGTGGAGGGTCAGCAGATCCTTGCCCACGGTGGAGGCGAGCGCCCGAAGACGACCCTGGTGTTCGGGGTGCCCCCACCCCGTGTCGTGGAGGGGCGAGGCCGGGTGGAGGTAGAAGCCTACCTGCGGACCGTCGCTCATCTCAGGAGAGAGCGGGGGCTGGCGCGGCCACCGCCTCCACCCGCTCCTGCAGCGACTTCACCGAGTGGGTGCGGGCCCGGAGCGCCAGGACGGCGTCGCAGGCCGCCGATGTCGCCGACATGGTGGTGAGGTAGGGGGTGTTGTAGAGGATGGCCGCACGGCGCATGGCGTAGTCGTCGTACTGGGATCGCTTCCCCAGCGGCGTGTTGATGAGGAGCTTCACCTTCCCGCTGACGATGTGGTCCACGATGTCCGGTCGGCCCTCCCCCACCTTGTAGACCCGGTCGCAGGGCACGCCCAGGCGACGAAGGTGGTCCCGGGTGCCCTTCGTGGCCATGAGGTCGAAGCCCAGGTCCACGAACCGGCGGAGGATGGGCGTGACCGTGTCCTTGTCGCGGTCGTTCACCGTCACGATGATCGTCCCCGGCTCCTCCGGCAGCACGTTCCCCGCCGACACCTGCGCCTTGGCGAAGGCCATCCCGAAGGAGTCGTCGAAGCCCATGACCTCGCCCGTCGAACGCATCTCGGGGCCGAGAATGATGTCGACCTCGAAGCGGCTGAAGGGAA
>CAKZOQ010000426.1 GCA_937136445.1 uncultured Gemmatimonadota bacterium | reverse complement strand
CGGAGCAGCTCCCCCGGGCCTACGTTCTGGGCGGGATGCTGGGGATCTCGGGCCTTCTCGCCCTCTGGTTCGGTGCAGCGGTACCCGGGTCGGTAGGGGTCCAGACCCTGATGATGCTCAACGGCGCCCCCTGGGGACTGACGGAGCCCATCCTGGGGCGGGACGCCGGCTTCTACGTCTTCTGGGTCCCTCTCCTGGGGAGCGCCGTCACCTTCGCCATGGTGGTGGCCTTCCTCCTCTTCACGCTGGTGACGGCGGGCTACGCTGCCACGGGAGCGCTTGGGTGGGACGGCAGGAAGGTGGTGGCCCAGGACGTGGTCCGCCTCCACCTCGGAGCCATCCTCTCGGGTTTCCTGGTTCTCCTGGCCCTCCGACTCTGGTTGGGGCGCTATCTCCTCCTCCTGGACGGCACGTCGGCGGTGCAGGGGATCGTGGGCTATACCGATGCCCAGGCTCGCCTCCCGGCGCTGCAGACCCTGGCCGTCATCTCGGTCATGGCCGCCGGTACGGCCCTCTGGGGGGCGTGGAAGGGGAAGGGCCTCACCGTGCTGGCCTCCCTGGGCGCCACCGTGGTGGGTGGTCTGGTCATCGGACAGTTCTATCCCGGCCTGGTCCAGCGCTTCCAGGTGGAGCCCAACGAGCTGGCCCGGGAGACCTCCTACATCGAGCACAACCTTGCCTTCACCCGCCGGGGCTTCGGGCTGGAGGAGCTCCAGCGACGCCCCTTCGAATACCAGGCGGACCAGGCCATGGACTGGGAGATGGCCGCCGAGCAGTTCTCCGGCCTCCCTGTATGGGGTGAGGGACCGCTCCTCACCACCTACCGCGAGGTGGAGGCCCGCTTCCCCTACTACAACTTCACCGACGTCACCATCGACCGGTACGAGACGGCGGATGGGCCCGTCCCGGTGGCGGTCTCGGTCCGGGAGATCGATCCCCAGGGAATCCAGGATCCCAACTGGCAGAACCTCCACCTCCGGGAGCGCTACGTGGAGGGGATGGGCGCCGTGGCCTCACTGGCCGCCGCCCGTACCCGTGAAGGTCGCCCGCCCATGATCCTCTCGGGGATCCCGCCGGAGGTGGACGCCGCGGCGCCCCCGGCCATGGCGGAGCACCTCGAGCTGGAGCGCCCCCAGGTCTACTACGGGCCCACCGGCCAGCTCTACGCGGTGGTGAACCCGGGGCCGGACCAGTTCCTGGGACCCGAGGGCGTGGAAGGTGAGCTCGGCCTGGACTTCCCGCCGGGCATCCAGCTCTCCTCGACCCTCCGCACGCTGGCCCTCGCCTGGCGCTTCCAGGACGCGAACCTCCTCTTCGCCACCGAGCTCAGCGAGTCCTCCCGCTTCATCTTCCGCCGCCGGATCCTGGAGCGGGTGCAGGCCATCGCCCCCTTCCTCCGCTACCCGGAGGCGCCGTACCCCGTCCTGGAGAGCGGGCGGGTGGTCTGGGTTCTGGAAGCCTTCACCGGGACGCGGGCGTTTCCCCTCGCCACCGCGCACGACCTGACCCTTCGACGTGCGGTGAGCTACGTGCGCAACAGCGTGAAGGTCACGGTGGACGCCGTCACCGGCGAGGTGGACTTCTACCGCGTGCCCATCGACGATCCCCTGGCGGATGCCTACGCCGGCGCCTTCCCCGGGCTCTTCCAGCCTCTCTCGGAGATGCCCCAGGCGCTCCGCGACCACATCCGCTACCCCCGGACCCTTCTGGACCTCCAGGCCGAGGTGCTCCGTCAGTACCACCAGGAGACGGCCCCGGCCTTCCACGGCCAGCAGGACGTCTGGGACCTTCCCCAGGAGCTGGCCCAGGGGACGAGCCCCGTCGCCTACCGCCCGGAGTACGGGATCTACCGCCTCCCGGGCGAGGACGAGGCCCGCTTCCAGCTCACCACCGTCTTCGTGCCCCGGGGCCGTCAGAACCTCACGGCGATCATGGCCGCCCGCACCGACGACGCAGGCGTGCCCGAGCTCATCCTCCACGACGTCTCGGTAGAGGACCAGGTGCCGGGACCTCGGCAGATCGAGGCGTTGGTGGAGCAGGACCCCCAGATCTCCCAGCAGTTCAGCCTCTGGCGGACCGGGGG
>CAKZOQ010000425.1 GCA_937136445.1 uncultured Gemmatimonadota bacterium | reverse complement strand
GTGTTCGGTATCGACACCCCGACCCCAGACCCGGAGGCGAGGATGGAAGCCCTGGTTCCTTATCTCCGCCAGGGTGTCGCGGCTGGGGCAGAAGGTGAGGAGCGCCGCTCGATGAAACCACGCCAGGTACCGCCACAGGAGAGGCTCCACGAACCCCATCCCGTAGTCGTGCAGGTACATGGGAAAGTTGGTGTGGAAGGAGGTCACCAGAGGCACCTCGTTCCGCACCGCCCATCGCCGGCCGGACAACCCCACCGTGGACTCGGTGGCCACGTGGACCAGGTCCGGCTGGAAGTCGTGGAGCATGCGACGGCCCTCGCCGCCCAACCCCCGGGCGAGCTGCAGTTCCGGGTAGATGGGGATGGGCATCCCCGGGAGTTGCAGGTGCCGGGTGGCGTGGGGCGCCGGTTCCTCGGACACCTTCGGCGACACCAGCATGACCTCGTGGCCTCGCGCCGCCGCGTGCTCCACCAGGATCCCCAGTGTCCGAGCCACTCCATTCACGTCCGACGGGTAGGTGTCCGTGACGAGGGCCAGGCGCACCTCAGGCCTCCGCCGGCCGGACGCGGCATCGTGCGTCGAGAGCCTCCATCGCTCGCCGGGTGCCAGGGTGCGAGTCTTCCGTCTCCAGGAGCCGCCCGGTGTCCAGGTTCCAGTCCTTGAGGGACGCCCCGTCGGTCGCCCGGGCCTCCCGCATCCGGTCCCCGTGCCGGCGCCCCTCCTGCCGTACGGCTTGCAGAAGCCAGGGCGACGGCTGGACGGGGGTGACGTAGGCCAGGGAGACGTGACGGACCGCGCCCGTCCGGTAGATCGCCCGGAGGGTCCGCCCCACGGGTGGAAGGAGGAGACCCTCCCCCATGAGCCCCCGCACCAGCGGGAGGGTCGACAGCGCCTGACCCACCCGGGTGACGGTGGCGTGGAGGGAACGCTCGAAGAGCTCCGGCTCGAAGGCGACGCGGTACGTGGCTGCGAAGGCCCGGCTCAGGAAGCCCAGCCCCCGAGGCCCGAAGGTCCGAAGAGCCGTCCACGAATCGCTCCCGGTCCCCATGGACCAGGTCTCCGACCCCGTGGGCCCGCTCCCGCGGCGTGGAAGCGGTGCCCAGGAGGCTGCGACTGAGACGGCCGGACCGGAGGCAGTGGTCCAGGTCGGAGGGCTCGCGGCTTCCACCGGGGAAGTAGCCCAGATCGGGACCGACC
>CAKZOQ010000424.1 GCA_937136445.1 uncultured Gemmatimonadota bacterium | reverse complement strand
GGTAGGCTCGGTGTCCCGCCAATCGAAGGTCTCGGGCGTCAGGAGACGGGCGTCGCCACCCTCCACCGGCAGGATCCAGACGTCCTGGTTCGACTGGTCGTCGTCCTCCGGCTTCGTGTTCCGGGTGAAGGCGAAGGTGCGGCCATCGGGCGAAAGCTCGCCGCTCCCTCCCGACCCGATCCGGGTCACCGCCTGCGTCTCGACGTCCACGCCCACGATGGAGCCGTCGAAGTACATCCCGGTGTTGAGGTAGACGGTGCGGCTGTCCGGCGACCACGAGATGCCGGCGTCGTTCAGCGGATGGTCGGTGAGCTGGATGGGATCGCCGCCCCCTGAGGGGACGATGAAGACGTCCCGCACGTCCGTCCCCCCGAGGTCCGCCTCGAAGGCCACCCACGCCCCGTCGGGACTGATGACCGGGTTCATCTCCCGGCCGGGAAGGTCCGTGAGTCGGGTCGGGTCTCCGCCGGCCATCGGGACGGTCCAGATATCGTAGGTGCCGGCCGCCGCGGACTTGAAGGCCACCAGGTCTCCGCGGGGGGACACGTCGAACTCCTCGATCCAGACCGTCTGGGCCAGGGCGTCGATGGGCAGGCCTTCCTGGAGCCCGACGGCGGACCCGTCCGGGAGGCCGGCGGCGATCATGCCCCCGGCTCCGACGGCCAGAAGGGCCACTACGCTCGTCGTTCTTCTCATGGTCCAGGCTCCTCGCCGGCCGCGGTGGATGGACGGCGAAGATAGGCCCCCCGCCCCTGGGACCGCACGTGGGGGCCGCCGCTGGGATCGGGGCTCAGAGACCGTCCGGCGTCTGGGACGTCAGGAAGGTCAGCCCCACCAGGATCTGCACGCCCCGCACGCGCAGGTCCGCCGTCAGCGACCGGGGCCCCACCGGGACGGCGTCGCTGAGCCACACCTGATCGGTGACGACGCCCTGCGGGGTGGTATCCGGCTCGGCGACGGACTCCCAGGAGAACTCGATGACGTCCGCGACCCCGGCGGCGAAGCGGCCCGGCCGGAGGCCGGTCCACTCCACCCCCTCTCCGCCGCACCGCGGCTCCCCGAGACCCGAAGGAGGGCGGTCCTCGATCTCCACCCGGAGCCGGGCGGTCTGGTCGGGGTCCAGGCGGACCTGGCTGGCGCTGGTCACCCAGTGGGGTGCCTCGGCCACGGGCGCGCCCTCGGGACAGGGCAGCAGCAGGCTGTCCTCCACCTCCACCCGCAGGAAGAGCGGGATGTCCGCCGTCAGCGCTTCGTCCAGCGGACTACGGTCGGGTACGGTGGTCCCTCCGCAGGCCGTGAGGAGCAGCAGGAGGGCGAGGAGGAGCGCGCTGCGAGAATCCGCTGAGGCCACAGGCATCCGGGTGAGAGGGCGACCGAGACTCTAGCGATCCCGGAGGATCTCGCCAAGGGCCGCCGACACGCCTCCGTGGAGCCACTCCCAGGTCGCCAGGGGCACGGGCCGCATGGCCACCACGCTCGGCGTCGCCGAGTCCCGGAGGTGTCGGACCTCCACGGTGCGGTCGGACCCGTCGTTTCCGGAACGAACCACCACCTCCACCGTGGCGGCCTCCCCGGCTTCCTCCATGAGCCCCGATCGCGGCCAGACCAGCATACGGACCGCCGGAGACCAGGGCACATCGGTGAGGTCCTGGATGGTCCCTCGGTGGCCTCCGGCGGCGAGTCGCTCGCGGAGGGCCTCCAGCCAGGGGATCAGCTCCCGCCGGAGGAGCTCGAGGTGCGGTGGGAGCTCCGGCGGATCCGCCGCCCCGGCCTCTGGAGCGTCGGAGCTCGAGGAGTCGGATGCAGGGGGCTCTGCGGCTCCCCAGGGGTCGAAGAGGGCCTCGGCGGGCGGCCAGACCTCCTCCGACTCGGGGGTGTCCACTACCCGGCGCTGAGGATCACCCGCACGAAGTCCAGGATCTGCTCCCGCACCCAGAGCTCGTCGAGCTCCAACCGACCGGCCGCGCCCTGATCCACGGAGGTCCCGAGGCCCGCGGTGGTCCAGCGGCGCACGCAGAGCTTTCTCTCCTGGGGCTCACCCCAGGTGAACTCCAGGGTCACGCGACCCGGAGGGTCCGCATCCAGCGGAGCCGACTTGGGCCAGACGTGGATCCGCGCACCCGGGGGATAGTGGTCGAAGAACTCCTGGTAGACCACGGTGTGGCCGGCGCGCTCCAGGCGCTCCACCGAGTGCTCGGCCTCGTCACTGACGAACCGGCGCAGGAGCTCCGCACCCTTCCGTCGCGACTCCTCCAGCGACAGGGCCTTCCGGACCTGTTCCTGGGTCTCTTCCTGTTTGCGGTCCTCGTACTCGCGGAGGAGGGCGTCCAGACGACCGTCGCTCATGGGGAATCCGTGGGTCTTCGGGTCGGGGGACCCTAGAGGATGATGGCCAGGGGCAGCAGCACGACGTAGGCCAGCACCAGAAGGAGCGGCGCGGCCGTGATGGACCCCTGTGCAAGGAGCCAGTACCCCAGGCCCAGCGTCAGAAATCCCGCCCCGGCGAGCCCGGCGTTCACCATCGTGAACTTCAGCGCCGCCGGCCCCTCGCTGGTGCGAGAGGCGGCGCGAGTACCGCCAGACGACTTCCTGGAACGCTTCTTGGCCATGGTGAGGGAATGCTAGAGGCCCGGCGCGGGCGGGTCAACGGGCCCCGAGGTGTTCCTGGAGCTCGTCTTCGGGGATGGCCAGCAGTCGGGCGGCCCGCTCCTCGTCCCCGTCCACCAGCTTCATCACCCTCCCTACGTGCCGGTGCATGGCCGTGCGCAACGACAGGTCGTCGGCCTGGTCCTCCTCCTGCCCGAGCACCAGGTGATCGGGCCCGATGATGGTGCCCCGGGCGAGGAGCGCCGCCCGCATCAACGCGTTCTCCAGCTCCCGGACGTTCCCGGGCCAGTCGTACTCCTGCAGCCGATCCAGGGCGTCGTCGGAGATCCTCCGGACATCCCGGTCCGTCTCCCGACGGATCCGGGCCAGAAGCGCGTCCGCCAGGAGCGGCACGTCGTCGAGGCGATCCCGGAGGGCGGGCACCAGGATCTCCACCACCTGGAGCCGGAAGAAGAGGTCCTCCCGGAACTTCCCGTTCCGGACCAGCTCTTCGAGGGGCTGGTGGGTGGCGGCGATGACCCGGGCCTCGGTGTCTCTGGGCTCCTCTCCGCCCACCGGGTAGAACTGCCGCTCCTGCAGCACCCGCAGCAGCTTGGTCTGGAAGTCGGGGCTGGTGTCGCCGATCTCGTCCAGAAAGATCGTCCCCTCCCCCGCCAGCTCGAAGTAGCCCTTCCGGGACGCGGAGGCGCCCGTGAACGCTCCCTTCGTGTGCCCGAAGAGCTCCGACTCGAGCAGGGTGTCGGCGAGGGCGGTGCAGTTCACCGCCACGAAGGGATCGTCGGAATGGGCGGAGTGGGCGTGGATGGCCCGGGCCACCACCTCCTTCCCCGTCCCCGTCTCCCCCCGCACGAGGACGGTGGCACGGTTCCGGGCCAGGCGACCGATGGTCTTGTAGATGTCGATCATCGGCGGGGTGCTCCCCACCATCGATCCCCGGGGCTCCTCGGCCTCGTCCTCCTCCCGGTCCGGCTCGTCCTCGTCCTGCAGGAGCTCCCGCTCCCGGAAGCAGCGCTCCGCCAGCGCCTGCAGGGCCTTGGGGTCCACCGGCTTCACCAGGAAGTCGAAGGCCCCGGCCTTCATGGCCGACACCGCCGTGTCCATGTCCTCGTGTCCGGTCATGACCACCACGGACATCTCGGGCTTGTTGCTCCGGAGCTTCTCCAGGAGCTCGAGCCCGGTCATGCCCGACATCCGGACGTCGGTGATGACCAGGCCGGGATCGACCTTGGCGAGGCACCCGAGGGCCTTCTCGGCGCTCTCGGCGGTCTCCACCTCGAAGCCACCGTGATCCAGCCGGGTCTTGTAGACCTCGAGGGCGTCGGTATCGTCGTCGACGATGAGGATGCGTTGGCTCATGCGCCCATCTACCCCCCATCCCCCCACCGATGATCCGCCTCGTCGTCCGGGACGACCTCCTCTCCGTCCCACCAGGCCGGCCGGTCCGGGAGCTCCTCCGCACGGAGGCGTGCCATCCGGTCCTTGTTGTACTGCCAGCGGAACCGCACCAGCACCAGGAGCACCACGCTGAGGATGGCCCAGAAGACCGTCGAATGCGACAGGACGAAGAGCCAGCCGTAGCGATCCTTCACGTGCTCCTTCCAGTCCTCCTCGAACTGCCCCGTGGTGACGCCGAAGGTCTGTCGGAAGGCGGACTCGAAGGAGCGTCCCTGCCGCCACCGGCCCAGGAAGAGCTCCAGGCCCCGTTCCCCGCTCTCGCCGAGGAGATAGGTGACGGCGCTGGCGGCCAGGAGGTAGGCCATGTCCGCCTCGGCGCGGCGGCGGGGCCAGTCCAGCGTCAGGGAGTCGAAGGCGGGAGCGGCGCCGGTGGCCAACCCCAGGCGTAGCCGCCAGGCCCCGCCGGCATCGAAGCCCCCGGACGCCCACTGCGCATACCCTTCGTCGAACCAGCGCGGCGCTCGGAGATCGCCCAGGAAGGCATGGAGGCCCAGGTGGGCCCACTCGTGGCGAAGCACCCGCCGCCCCTCGGGGTCCAGCACGCGGGGCCCTTCGCCGGTGGGCACCACCAGGAGGCCCAACGACGGCACCGCCACCCCCGCCCGCCACTCCGGCACCACCCCGCCGGTGAGGGCGTCCAGCGCCTCCGGGCTGTGGGCCAGGACGGCGGTCACACCCGTGGGTGTAGGGAGCCCGGGCAGCTCCCGCTGCTCCAGAAGAAAGTCCAGGACCTCTCGGGCCACCAGCGTATCGCGGGGTGCGAAGCGGAGGACGAGCCCGGGAGCCTCCAGACGCCCGTACCGGAGCCCGTCCAGCGAATCGAAGGCCAGCTCCGGCGGCGCGTCGGGGGGAGCCTGGCCCAGGGCGTTCGGGGACGTAAACAGGGCGGAGCAGGCCGCCAGGGCGGCGGCCAGTCCCAGGCTCGCCCCCCACCACGTTTCCCGGGAGCGCCGCAGGCCGCTCACCCCTCTGCCAGCATCTCCAGGTTGGAGCGAACCGCCTCGTTGCCCGGGTTGAGGTCCAGCGCCCGCCGCCAGAGGAGGACCGCCACGTCCTGGTCGTTGTCCTTGTAGGCGATGCTTCCCAGGCGCAGATAGATGTCGTCGCCCATGCGGGGCGAGAGCTTCACCGCCTTCTCGTACTGGACGCGGGCACCCTCCATGTCCCCCCGGGCATAGGCCTGGTCGCCGAGGTTCTTGTGGGCCTGGGGCGGAACGGGCGACACCGAGACGGCGCGCTTGTAGAGCGCCTCCGCCGCCTCCAACTCTCCCTGCCGCTCCAGGACGGCTCCGGTGTTCACCAGGAGGGGTCCGGATTCCGGATGCTCGCGCAGCCCTTCCCGGCCCACCTGCACCGCGTAGTCCAGGTCCCCGGATACGGCGGCGACGAGGACCGTGTAGGCGTAGTAGACGTCCGACGGCTCGGAGAGGCGGGGCGAGGTCCGGTAGGCCCGGAGCGCCTCCATGGCGTCCGCGGGGCGGTGCGCCTTCAAGAAGAAGATGGCCTTCAGGAGGAGGACCTCGGGATCGTCCGGGCGGGCTTCCTCCGCCTGCGCCAGGGCCTCCAGCGCCTCGTCGAGGCGGCCCAGGAGCTCCAGGGCGACGGCCCGGTTGCGGGCCACCGAATACCCGGTGCGGATCTCGTCCGGCATGGCCGAGAAATGCCGGAGCACCTCTTCGAACTCCCCGCGGCGGAAGGCCATGAGGCCCAGCATGAAGTTGGCGCGGGCCTGCTCGGGGTCCACCGCCAGGGCGGCGTTGAACTCACGAGCGGCATCCTCCATCATGCCGGATCGGTAGAAGGCCACCCCCAGGTTCAGGTGCTGCTGGAGCGCCTCGTCCCCGCCGGTCTCCTGGACGGTGCTCCGCTCCCCCGCCCGGCTCACGAAGCCCGCCTGGATGAGGCCGTAGAGGGCCTTTCCGGTGTCGAACTCGACGAGCCCCGCCTCGTTCATGATCTCGGTCACGGTCCGCACCCCGTCGATGAAGGGGAGGACCTTCCGCTGGTGCCGGGTGAGCTCGACCTCCTCCTCGGCGTCGTCGGGGTGCTTGTCGAGCTGGAAGACCACGTCAAAGGAGGGGATCTTGCGCTCCACCAACGACCACTCGTCCACCCGCCGCGCCCCTTCCATGAGGAGGGCCTCCGGTGGGATGTCCACCAGGAACATGCCCTCCTCGTCCGGACGCTGGTCCGGATCGAAGTGGAAGGAGCCCCGGTCCCAGGTGAAGAGATTGTAGACCGCTTCCTCGATCTGGAGCTGGATGTAGTGCTGGAGCTTCTCCAGCTCGATGCTGTCCTGCTCCACCAGGATCTCACCCAACCGCTTCCCCCGCTCCACCGCCTGGTGCTCCACGGCCCGGGAGAGATCCTTCCGGGTGATGACGTGGTTGCGCACCAGGATCTCGCCCAGCCGATCGGGGCGGTTCAGGACCGACGCGTGGACGACCCGCCCGTTCTCGAAGTAGATGTAGCCGAAGTTGGAGCGGTCGGTGAGGCTGAGACAGCCCGTCTTCTGACCCATGCCCAGGAGCTGGCAGATGTCGGCTAGACTGACGTCCTGAAGGGCTCCCTCGATGGCCATCAGCGCCGTCCCCGGAGGTCGTGGGAGATCACTCCAGCTCCTCCACCAGGAGCCGGTCCAGCTCGGGCCAGTGGATCACCGCGTTCTCCCGGGAGGGGTACCAGCCGCCGGCGTCGTCGGGGGATCCCTTCGTGGGCTCCACCAGCTCCTCGCCGGGCGCTTCGGGGGCGGTCTCCACCGGGTCGGGGGCGGCTTCGGCCTCGTCCTCGTCGTCCCAAAGACGGCTCACGCTGCGGGCTTCGGAGGCGGTGGGAGTGTCGACGGCATCGTGCGCCAGCAGCGTCAGGTCTCCCACGGTACGGCCGACCTGCACCTCCACGTCCAGCACCAGCCCTCCCTCGAAGCGGGAGCGCAGACGCTCGTCGATGCCCTCGATCCCCGCCGGGGGTCGGTCGGCAGCGAGGAAGACGCGGGCTCCCCGGCGCTTGAGGGCCTCGAAGAGGTGGAAGAACTCGTCCTGGGCCCGCTCGGTGTCGGAGAGGGCTTCCACGCCGTGGACGAGGAGCAGATCCACCGTCCACCATCGTTCCCGCCAGGCGCCGGCCACCCCCTCTCCGAGCGCCCGGATGAAGTCCTGGGCGAAGTCCTCCACCGACGTCACCGCCATGCGGGCGTCGGGCCGCTGGGACTGGAAGCTCCGACCGGCCGCACCCAGGATGCTCCGGACCCCTTCCTGCGAATCGCTCCAGAGGTACAGGGGGTTGTATTCGGGCTTCTCGGCGGTGACGAGCTGCCGGGCCGCCTTCAGCGCCATGGTCGGGACGCCGTCGAGCTGGCTCAGCCCGGGACCCGGTCCGAGACGGGGAAAGGGGCGCTGCCGCTCCTGCACCGAGGTGAGGAGCGTCTCGGCTTCCTCGAGGCGGTCGGGATCGCGGAGAAGGCCCTGGGCCGCCTCGGGCCACGGGTTCTCCAGTTCTTCCAACTCCTCCTCGATGTCCCGCAGCCGCTGGAGCTCGGCCTGGAAGGTCTCGAGCATCGACCTCCATTCCTCGGGCTCCTCCCCTCCCTGGTGCGACGCCAGGCGGTCGGCGACGAAGCCCTCCCGTTCGGCGGCGTCGACGGCATCGCGAAAGGCCCTCCGCCAGGGCGCTTCCTTGGCCTGGACCGTCTCGGCCAGGGACTCGGTGAGATCTTCCATGAAGGAGCCGAACTCGTCGGCCGTGACGGAGGACGCCTCACCTGTGCCCACCAGCGCCGGGATCTCCTCCGGCCCCACCTTGCGTTCCTCCAGGTCCTGGGTGGCGAAGACCTTGTTCAGGGCACCACCGAGCTCGCGGACGTTGCGGAAGGGCGCCCGCGCGATGGCTTCGGCCACACCCTGGTCCAGCTCCTGATCACGCTCGGCGGCCTTTCGTCGGATGATGGCCACCCGGGTCTCGAACTCCGGAGGGGCGATGTCCACGATGAGACCCCCGGCGAACCGGGAGAGGAGCCGGGCGTCCAGGCTGTCGATCTCCGCAGGGGCGCGGTCACTGGCCAGCACGATCTGGCTGCCGGCCTTGGAGAGGTCGTCCAGGGTGCGGAGGAGCATCTCCTGGGCCTCGGCCTGCCCCGCCAGGAACTGGATGTCGTCCAGGAGGAGGATGGAGAGCCCCTCGAAGCGTGCCCGGAAGGCCTCCCGCTCGCCGCGCTCCAGCGCATCCGTGAGCTCCCCCAGGTAGTTCTCCAGCGTCATGTATTCGGCGCTCCGGCCCTCTTCCGCACGGAGCACGTGGTGCGCTACAGCGTTGAGGATGTGGGACTTCCCCAGCCCCGACGCCGAATAGAAGAAGAGGGGGTTGTAGCTGGACCCCGGCGACTCCGCCGCACGGCGCGCCGCCGCGCTGGCCAGCCGGTTGGCCGGACCGACGACGAAGGAGTCGAAGGTGAGTTTCGGATCGAGATCCGTCATGACGGGAGGCTCGGCGCTCCGTCGAGATGAATCGGGCAGGGGAGCCCTAAGTATCGGACGGTGGACGGGTGAGCAAAAGGGCGCGTCTACCCGGCGGAGGGCTCCCCTCGAGCCCACCGTCGGACGGCTGCCAGGTCCTCCGGCAGCGGCGCCTGGAACCGCATACGCTCCCCGGTGCGCGGGTGCTCGAAGACCAGCTCCGCGGCGTGGAGGAACTGCCGGGGGGTCCGCCGCGCCAGCTCTCGGGCCCAGGCCCGTTCCGGCCCGCCCATCCCCTTCTCCCACTGGGCGCCGTACGTATCGTCCGCCACCACCGGGTGCCCCAGGTGGGCCAGGTGCACCCGGATCTGATGGGTACGACCCGTCTCCAGGGCCAGCGATAGGTAGTCCGCCCGAGCCCAGCGCTCCTTCACCCGGAGGTGGGTCACGGCCCGCTTGCCTCCCTCCACCACCGCCATCCGGGTGCGGTCCGACGGGTCCCGTGCCAGGGGTGCATCCACCGAGCTCCGATCCTCCACCAGATGGCCCCAGGTAGCCGCCTCGTAGAGCCTCTTCACGTGGCGCCGACGGAGGGCATCGGAGAGGTGGTGGTGGGCCAGGTCGTTCTTTGCCACCACCAGGAGCCCCGAGGTGTCCTGATCCAGACGGTGGACGATGCCCGGACGGAGCCGTCCCCCCACCCCGGAGAGGTTCTCCAGGTGGTGCAGGAGGGCATTCACCATCGTCCCGGAGCGATGCCCCGGCGCAGGGTGCACCACCATCCCCGCCGGCTTGTCCACCACCGCCAGGTCCTCGTCTTCGTAGACGATGCCCAGCGGGATGTCCTCCGGCTCCATGGAGACCTTCTTCGGAGGCGGCACCCGGACCTCCACCACCGTGCCCGGTTCCACCTCCTCGGACTTCTTGGGCTCTCGCCCGTCCACCGTGACGTGGCCCGCGGCGATGAGCTTCTGGATCCGGGTCCGTGAGAGGGTCAGGTGATCCGCCAGGAAGGCGTCCAGACGCCCCTCTCCCTCGGGCCCCACCGGCACGGTGCGGACGTCGCCCTTCCGGGCGTCGGACGGATCCACCACCGAGCCGGCTCCCTCAGTCCTCGGCGACCCGGAGGCCGATCCGCGCCGGGGTGCCGTCCAGGTCCACCTCCCGGTGCTCCGGATAGCCGTCCGCCGCGCCGGCCTCGGCCACCAGCGTCGTGGCCAGCACCTCCCCGGCGATGAACTCGGCGAAGGTCCGCGCGGCGTCGGTGACCTCCTCGGGGCCGGAGATGCCGAGCTCGATGCGGTCAGTGATCTCCAGGCCGGCATCCTTCCGGAGCCGCTGCACCCGGTTCACCAGCTCCCGGGCCATCCCTTCCGCCCGGAGCCCCTCGTCCAACGTCGGATCCAGGGCCACGGTGTAGCGCCCCTCGGTTCGAGCCACCAATTCGCCGGGCGCCTCCTGGAGGATCTCCAGGTCGTCCCGCTCCACCGGGTGCGTGGCCCCCTCCACCTCCACGGTGATCACTCCGCCGTCCCGGAATCGGGTCAGGTCGTCCTGACCCAGGGCCCGGATGGCCTCGGCGGCTTTGGGGGTGTCGCTCCCGAAGCGTGGCCCCAACGAGGCGAAGTTGGGCTTGGCGGTGAAGCGCACCAGCTCCTCGGCGGCGTCCAGGAACTCCACGCCCTTCACGTTGAGCTCCTCCTGGACCACGTCCAGCACCTCCCCTGAGAGCGTCCGTCCACCGGGGAGGACCGCGTGGAGGGTCCGCAGGGGCTGGCGGACCCGGATCTGGACCTCTTCCCGCGCCGCCCGTCCAAGGGAGACCAGGATCCGCGCCGCCTCCATGTCGTCTTCCAGCGCCTCGTCCCGCCCCAGCCCCCGGCCGCCTCCGGCCCCGACGTCGTCGCCGGCGGTGGCCTGGACCTCCGGGAAGCGCGCCAGGTGCACACTCGTCTCCGTCAGGGCCCGGTGCAGCCAGTCCGCCACAAAGGGTGTCACCGGCCCCAGGAGGAGGGCGACGGTCCGCAGCGCCTCCCACAGGGTCCGGAAGGCTGCCCGGGCATCGGCGTCGTCGGTGTTGCCCCAGAAGCGGGCGCGGTTGCGCCGCACGTACCAGTTGGAGAGGTCCTCCACCACGAAATCACCCAGGGCGCGATAGGCCTTGGTGAGCTCGTAGGCCTCCAGCTCGTCCCGCACCTCCGCCACCACCGAGTCCAAGCGCGAGAGGAGCCACCGGTCCAGGAGGGGCCGCCCGCCGGCGGCCGGGTCCTCCTCCGACGGGCTCCACGACTCCACCTCCGCGTACATCCGGAAGAAGCGGTAGGTGTTG